>SLSP01000463.1 GCA_007130345.1 Thermoflexales bacterium | reverse complement strand
CGCGGCGAAAGTTCCCTCAGTTATCCCCGCTCAGAGCGCATCGTCAGATCCGCGACTAACGTCAGCACGGGGAGCACATTTAACTGGGGCGTTATTTATCCGCAGTGTACTGGGGAGCGATTTGTCATTCCGCGCATTTCGGGTATGCTGCGTAGGTTATGACCGGATTACCTAACGCAGAGTTTGGCGCGCGCCAGAGTTACGAAGTCCACACGGCCGTTTTCGAGGGGCCGCTGGCGCTGTTGCTGCGCCTCATCGAGAAGAACGAACTGGACATCACCCAGGTCGCGCTGGCCCAGGTCACGGACGAGTTTATGCAGCGCGTGGACGCGATGCGGGCCGCGATGCAGATCGAGGTGGTGGCGGAGTTTCTGGCGGTGGCGGCGCGGCTGCTGCTGATCAAGTCGCGCGCGCTGTTGCCCAAGCCCCCGGCGGCGGCCAAAGAGGTCGCCGAGGACGATGTGGGCGACGAGTTGGTGCGTCAGTTGCGCGCCTATCGCCAATTCAAGGAGGCCGCGCTCTGGCTGCGCGAGCGCGACGAGGCCGGGTTGCGCTCCTACGTGCGAACCGCGTCGCTGCCCAGGCCACGCAACGTCACCCTCGATCTTTCGGAGGTCACGGTGGACGCGCTGCACTCCGCCGCGCAAGCCGCCCTCTATCCCCAAAACGGCCCGCGCCCCGAAGAGGCCATCCAGCGCCCGCGCATCTCCATCGTCCAGCAAATCCAGCTTATCCGCGCGCGCTTCACGCGCTGGACGCGCCTCTCTTACCAGAAGCTCTTGGGGAAGACGCCCACTCGCCTGGAGGCGGTGGTAACGCTGCTGGCGATTTTGGAGTTGGTCAAGCAGCAGGCGGTGACAGCGCGCCAGGAGCAGATGTTCGGGGATATTACGATTGAGCCGTTGATTCCGCCGGAGGACATCGGCGCGCAACCCAACGCGCAAGGATGAGCGCGGTCGCCGCGCCGGCGGCATTGATGAGGCAATCGGTGACGGCGGGATTGCGGCCCGGCACGAAGCTCTGATGCACCTCATCGCTGATGCCGTAGAGCGCGGCCAGCCCCCACGCCAACCAGAGGCGGCCCGGCGTGAGCGGCGCATCGCGGGTCAGGGTGTATAGGTAGAGCAGGGCTAATATCCCATACGCTACAAAGTGCCCGCTTTTTTTGAACACCGTGTCCCATCCGGGCCGGGGGAGGCTTGGCAGCGTGGAGCGCGACGAGAGGTAGAACAGCAGCGCCATCCACAGAAAAGCGGGGATCCAGGCCGTGAGGCGGCGGCGCATACCAGAGTCTAACTTGAGCAAGGGGAAGCCGCAGTGTAGCGGCTTCCCTTTTTTATTGGCTGGCCGACGGTGGGGCAGTGTCATAAAAGTCCTTCTCGTAAGGTTTTCCCGGAATTTAGCCGGGAATCAGGGTGTCTCTATCACGATCTCGCCCACCAGCACCGCGTCATCTCCTGCCGGTGTGGCTAGCCGCGCGCCGTCGGGCGTGTACATTCCGGCGAGCAGCCGATAGACGCCCGGGGCGGTGTTCGATGGGAGGGTCAATCTATGCGGATCAAGCACAAATTCGCCGGGCAACCATCCGGTCGTCGGGCGCGTCCAGTTGACCGGCTCGGCGTCCGATTGCGCCACTAAGCGGCTCTCCGCATCCATCAAATGAACAAAGACGCGGTAGCTGATCGTTGTCTCCGCTAATGCCTGCCAGGTCAAGGTCACATTGGTTGTCTGGCCCGGCGCAATATCCGCCCCAACAAGACGTGCGTTCTCTCCCAATGATGCATTGACCACCTGAGCTACCGGCTGCGCCTCCCACAAACGCGCCACCTCCCAAACGTGTATTGCACCGACCGGTTGCGCGGCTTGATCGGCGAATTGTACCCACCACGTATACTCCCCGGTCGGTGTGCTCGCCGGAAGCCGTAGCACCACCTCGGTGCGCAACCGTTCGCCAGCCTGCCAGTGCTCCGGCGGATAGTGGTTTGCAACAAGCTGCGTGCTTGTGAGTATCACCTCTCCGCTCGCCGCGACAAGTTGCACATACAGCACCTCTTCAGCATCTGCCGAGGCGCTGGTTCCCACCTGCGCCAATAACGTCAGGCGTACAATGTCGCCGGGCGCGGCATGCTCACGATCTACCGCGTTCCCCAACAACTGCCAGCGGGCGGCGGGGGCGGGCAGCGCGGGATACAGATCCGCCGGCAAGGGCTGGTCGCCTCTCTGTGGCGCGGTCACGACAAGTTGACCGAATGTGTGATGGGCGACGGTCTGTTGCGTATCGCGGCGGACAATTGCTACCTGGATACGATACACGCCGGGCGGCGTACCATCCACGAACTGCAAGCTCCGGCTGTCCATGACATAATGATCCAGCGGCCAATTGTCAGTGCCCGGCATCCAGCGCCAACCGTAAGGGCGTGTGATGTGTGGGATGTTCCAGCGCAGATCATGCTCGTCTACCAAGTCAACGGCGAAATCATAGACAACACCGAGGGGACGAAGCGCTTGCCAGTATAGTGTGAGCGTGAGCGATTCGGCGGCGTGGAGTTGGGTGGCGGATTGTTCATAAGCCAGCAATCGCAATTCCTCGGCCCAATCGAGCATCAGTGGTTCGCCGGGACCGCGCCATTCCGTCGAGCCGAGGGCCGTGCGGCGTAGCGGCGTTTCGATAATGGCAAAACCGGTGTGAATGCCTAACACCAAAGCGACCAGCAACGCTACCCAGATAGCCGGTAGTGCGGGAGGCGGTGCTGCGGGCCAGGGGGGTGACTTATCGGGGCAGAAGATGGCAAACAACACCAGGCCGAGCGCGGTTAATCCACCCAGTATGGCCCCCACACGGCGGATTGGCGTGGCACCAAAAGTTATATCCAGTGTGAAATCGCCCGCCGGCACGTCGAACATTATCAGGCCATGGGTCGCTCCGGGCCAGAGCGCGAGCGGGGATCCATCCAGCCGCACATGCCAGCCGGGGAAATAGAATTGCTGATAGTGGAGCGTGGCCGGTTCCACCGCGTGTAGCCGGTATTGTGCATTCAGAGGGTCAGTGCGTAAGGGTTCGACCGTGACGCTCGGCGGCGTTACCAGACGCTCCGCTTGCCCGGCTTCGGCTAATTGCTGACGCAAGGCGGTGGTATCCGACAATTCTTCGGCCCAGACAGGCAGGAATTCACCGAGCGTAGTGGTGCCGATGAAGACCGGGGGATGCTCGGAGGCGTGCAGATCCGCGAGCGTAGGCGCTTCGGGGAACTGCTCGCGGGGGGGATGGAGCCAGGGGACAGCAGCCATACTCAGGCAGGCAATGACGACGCCCAAACACGCGATGCGACTTGCGCCCGGCATCCTTCCGGCAAAGGGGGCGGCCAAGCCCATCGCCCCGGACAAGGAGATGCAGCCGAGCAAGCGCCAGGGGAATTGGGTCAACGTCAACAACGGGATCGCCCGCCAGAGGGGAATTGCCTGGGGGAGAATCAGGAGCGTACACAGTATTCCTATCCCCATCCAGACCCCGGCCATGCGACGCGCTCGCGGGGACACACTGCGCCAGCGCCAGAGCCATACCAACAGCGCCAAGATGATGGCGGCCTGGGGAAGAGAACGCATCACAGGCGGGTTGAGCAAACGCGGATCGGCAGGCAAACGCGGGAAGGCCCACAACTGGCGTAGCGTGAGGAAGTCGCTCTCAAAGCGGTAGCCGCGTGCGATAGCCAGGCCGCTTTGCACGTAACGCCGTTCCGCCAGCACGGGAAGCCAGAATCCGGCTACGAGCAGCGCTCCAGTCGCCAGAGCTATCACGGGCCGCCACAACGCGCGCGCGTTCCTCTCCCATCCAAGCCACAGTAGCCAAAGACTGAGCGGCAACGCCAACTGGACGCTGCTAGGGGTGTGGATGAGTATCAGCGCGCCGAAGATCATCGCGCCGTTAATTGTCCAGCGATTTTCTCCGTAAGCAGCCCGTTTCAAAGCCAAGAAGAGCAAGGGGAGCAAGGCTAGAGCGAGGCTTTCAGCTAGGCCGCCGCGTATGTGGGCATCGTAGAGCAAGTAGGGACTGTAAGTGTAAGCTATCGCCGCGACCCATCCGCCAGCTGGGCCAAAATGTTCGCGGGCCAGCAGATAAGTCGTCCAGGCCGCCAGGACAAATTGGCTGAGGATTGCCAGACGATAGGCCGTCAGCAACGAAAATCCCGCCAGGTGATAGAGCGCGACGCTGTAATGGGCGAGCGGGGAGAAGAAGTTAAAGACGGGGTAGCCGTAACCGTGAACCAGGTCTGGCGACCAACGGGGCCAGAAGTAGCCCGTGCGGATCAGGCGATCCAATGCGAAAACACGGTAGAGGTGCAAGGGCGCATCATTGGTACGTGGAATACCAGGGCCGAAATAGGGCCAAGCAGCCGGGAGCGCGACCAGCGCGAGCGCGCCCCAGGATAGCAGCCATCGTAAAAGCGTGTCCCGGGTGTTTTCGGAAATCATCGCGTGGTGAAGAGCCTTTGTGCAACGTGAGGGCCGGCCAGGCCCTCACGTTTCTACAAATTCCAGAGAAGCCTACAGCCGGTCGGCGATGGCCTGCGCCATCTCCAGCGTGGAGGCGTCGCCTTGCATATCGTAAGTGCGCACCTTCCCCTCTTCGATGACGGCGGCGATGGCCGCTTCGAGCCGTTGCGCCATCTCGGTCTCGCCGAGCCAGTCGAGCATCAGCTTGGTCGCCAGGAGCATGGCGGTGGGGTTGACCTTGTACTGCCCGGCGTACTTGGGCGCGGAGCCATGCGTCGGTTCGAACACGGCGAGGTTGTCGCCGATGTTGCCGCTGGCCGCGAAGCCCAGTCCACCCACCAGTTGCGCCGCCAGATCAGAGATAATGTCGCCGAACATGTTGCTGGCGACCATCACGCCGTAATCCTGCGGATTCTTGACCATCCACATTACCATCGCGTCCACGTTAGTCTCCCACAACTCGATGTCAGGATAATCGGTGGCGATCTTGCGCGCCTCGCGCACCATCATGCCGGAAGTCTCGCGGACGACGTTGGGCTTCTCCACGACGGTCACGGTGGGATAGCCAAACGTTTTGGCGTACTCGAAGGCTGCGCGCATAATGCGGCGGCAGCCCGCGCGGGTGAAGATGCGGCACGAGACCGCGATGTCCTCGCCGGGCACGTTGTCGAAGACGCCCATCCGGTCATTGTGCGCCTTCAGCGCGGCGCGAACTTCGTCCGGCAGCGGGTGGAACTCGACGCCGACGTAGAGGCCCTGGGTGTTCTCGCGGAACACCACCATGTCGATGTTGTCGCGGTAGTTGAGGGGATTGCCCTTAAACGCCTTGCACGGGCGCAGGTTGGTGTAGAGGTCGAACGTCTGCCGCAAGCGCACGATGGGGCTGCGGTAGATGAGGCCCTGGCCTTGCAGCTCCGGGCATAGCTCCGCTTCGGCCTCCTCTTTGGGCTTCGACGTGATCGCGGCGAACAAGCCACAATCGCACGTCTTCAGCGTATCCAGGGTGCGTTGGGGCAGCGGTTCGCCCTCCTGGCACCAGAACTCCCAGCCGATGTCGGCATGTACGTACTCCGCGTCCAGCGCCAGCTTATCCAGCACAAGCTGCGCCGCGTCCATCACGTCGTTGCCGATGCCATCGCCGGGCATCAGCGCAATTCGATACTTTGCCATGGTTTCCTCCAATTAGTGTTTGGGATATTGGGTAGGGTTCATTTTGAGGTACTGTTGATACAACGACTTGACACTTTCCGGTGTCAAACGTGAAACGTCACAAAATCTATGTTGACCTGGATTTGCCTCTCGGAAGTCAAAATCCTCCTTACGCGACCTACTACCTAACGAAATTCACACGCGAAAAATCTATCTGTAGGATCAAGTTTCTAAAAAATCGGATTTTTTTGACATTGGGTTTGACGTTTGACGCATGACGTTTAACGACTCTGTGTACTCACATTCCACAGATTGGCCCGAAATTGCTGCTGCTCCCGCGCCGTGAACGAGGCCAGGAAGCGCTCGATTGTGACGCGGCGGGACGTTTCCTCGCGCGGGCACGTCGGTTCCGGCGGAAGTTCCCAGCCGCAGGCGCGGGCGTAGCGGATGATGTCCTTCTCCGCCAGGTAGATCAGCGGGCGGATGAGCGTGAATCGTCCCTCGAAGTAGTCCTGGCTTGGCGGCAGCGTCTCGACCTGGCCCTTGTAGAGCAGGCTCATCAGCGTGGTGACGGCGGCATCGTCGGCGTGATGGCCCAGGGCGACCTTGTTGCAGCCCGCCGCATCCGCCGCGAAGAAGAGCGCCTTGCGCCGGTTCCACGCGCAGCGGAAGCAGTCCATCGGCAGCGGTTCGTCCTCCGGCACCGCCAGCGGCGCGAAGACGTGCTCCACGTCCAACTCGCGGAACCACGGCGCGAGGGCCGGGCGCAGGTCAGGCAAGCCGACTTCGCTCCCGTCGATGTGGATCGCCACCACGCGGTACTCGCCGGGGATGTCCACGCCGCGCGCCAGCAGGTCGAGCAGGGCGCGGCTGTCCTTCCCGCCGGAGACGCCCACCGCCACGCGATCTCCCGCCGCGAGCAAGTCAAACTCCCGCGCCGCGCGGTTCACGCCCTTGAGCAGATTATACGCCAGTTTGTCAGAATTCAAGTCTTAGAATGCGCCTTGACGTTTGACAAAACTAACCCTGTGACAAGAAGAAGCCCCCGGTTGATTTCAAGCAGGGACACGGATTTACACGGAAAAACACGGATTTTTTGGTTTTATCCGTGAAATCTGTGTTCATCCGTGTCCCAAACAGGGTGACTTTTGCGGTATTGCGTTTGACGTTCTCAACCCTCCAATCTCTTCCCATACTGCGTTTGATAATAGCTTTTGTACAAATCCCCGCTCTTGATGGGCCGCCACCAGGACTCGTTGTCGGCGTACCAGCGCGTAGTCTTTTCGATAGCCTCCGCGCAGGTGTGGCGGCTCTCCCAGCCCAGGGCCTTGAGCTTGCTCACGTCGAGGGCGTAGCGGCGGTCGTGCCCGGCGCGGTCTTCGACGTGCTTGATGAGGCTCTCCGGCTTACCCAGCGTGCGCAACACGATCTGCGTCATCTCCATATTCGTCAGTTCCTCGCCGGTGCCGATGTTGTAGATTTCGCCAAGCTCGCCCTGGTGCAGCACCATGTCGATGCCCTCGCAGTGGTCGAGCACGTACTGATAGTCGCGCATCTGGAGGCCGTCGCCGTAGACCGGGAGCGGCTGGTCGTCGATGGCGTTGGTGGCGAAGAGCGGCACCACCTTCTCTGGATACTGATACGGGCCGATGTTGTTCGAGCCGCGCGTGATGGTGATCGGCAACCGCCACGACTCGAAGTACGCGAGGGCCATCAGGTCGCCGCTGGCCTTGCTGGCCGAGTAGGGGCTGCGCGGTTCCAGGTGGTCGCCCT
>SLSP01000098.1 GCA_007130345.1 Thermoflexales bacterium | reverse complement strand
TGCGCCGCGCGATGCGGCCCTCGCCGGCGTCGGCGGGGAAGCCCATCACGCCGCCGGGTTTGACCAGGATCGGGAAGGACTGCACGGCGTCGCGGAGCGGTTCGGCGGGGTCGTAGGGCCATTCGCGCAGCCAGCGCACGCTGGCATCACCGCCGGGCGTCATCGCCAACATCCCGGCAAAGTCCCCGTAGGCGACGCCGTAGCGCTCCCCCTCGCTGACGAGCAGCCCCGTGGCGTAATACTCCGGCGTGAAGTAGCCCGCGTTAATCACCAGGGGCGCGCCGGTCGCGGCGGCCCACGCGCTCACAGGACGCGCTTCGCCGGGGGTGTAGAGGACGCGCACCTGCGCGGCGGCCGGGTCGAAGCGCGCGACCGTCACCCGCTCCGTGCCCGGCGGCAACGCCACGTTGAGGCTGCGCACCTCGAAGATTCCCACCGGTTGCCAGCCCGTGTCGGAGGGGAGGGGCGTGACCGTCGGCGTCGGCATAGGCGTCACCGTCGGCGTGATAGGGGTCGGGGCGCTGCACCCTATCAGCAACAGGATAATCCACAGTAACCACAGGCGTTGGCGTCTCATAGGGGACTATGATACCCGAAATTGCCGGATTTGCCCAATCACCCAGACTTCCGAAGTCTCCGAGACTTCGGAAGTCTGGGTGTCTGGATGTCTGAATGTCTGCTGGTATAATGAGGTTATGCTAAACTTACGCTTGTCTGAAAAAGTACGTCCCAAGCACCCCGACTTGCAACAGGCCATCCTGTGGATTTACGCCACCGTCGCGCTGACCCTGGACTATTACTACCGCTTCGATGCCCGGATAGGCTTGATCTTCTACTTGCTGCTCCCGATGGCGATGTTGGTGGCCTTCCGCCGCCCGCTAAAGCTGTATGGCGTGACCCTGGGCGATTGGCGGCGCGGCCTCTTGCTGACGGTGGGCGGGTGGCTGCTGATGGCGCCTATCCTGTGGGTTGTGGCGCGTGGCCCGGCCTTCGTCGCGTATTACGCGCGCTTTTGGAGGATGCGCGGCGCGTGGGGCACGATCTGGTGGGCCGCGCTCGATCTGCTGAGTTGGGAGTTCTTCTTCCGGGGATTTTTGCTCTTCTCGCTGGCCGAGATGATGGGGCGGTGGGCCGTGCTCTTCCAGGCGTTCTTCTTCACCTTCGGCCATTTCAGCAAACCGGAGTTGGAGACCTTGAGTTGCATCGTGGGCGGGTCGGCCTTCGGCTGGGTCGCCTGGAAGACCGATTCTTTCCTGTATCCATTCTTGATTCACTGGTTCGTGACCGTGTTCACCATCTGGGTCACGACGTTGCCCTGAGCGGGCCGGGAGGTAGACGATGGGAGACGTATTTGAGTTGACGTTGGACGCCATGGCGCACGGGGGCGAGGCTCTTGGACGGCACGAAGGACGCGCGATCTTTGTAGGCTACGCCATCCCCGGCGAGCGCGTCCGTGTGGAGATTGTGGAAGACCACGAGCGGTACGCTCGCGCCCGGCTGGTGGAGGTGCTGGAGCCGTCGCCGTCGCGTGTCGCACCGCCGTGCCCGCATTTCGGCGCGGCGGCGTGCGGGGGATGTCAGTGGCAGCACATTGACGACGCGGTGCAGGCACGCATCAAGGGCCTGGTAACGCTGGATCAGTTCAAGCGGGTGGGCAAGTTCGCGGAGCCGCCGATCTTGGAGCCGCTGCCCGACGCGGTGGGGTGGGAGTATCGCAACCACGCCCTCTTCCGCACGGACGCCGAGGGGCGGATGGGTTTCCTTTCGGCGCGCAGCCACGCCGTACACCCCATCGACGACTGCCTGATTCTGCATCCGCTGTTGAGCAATTTGCTGCAATCCCTGGATATGGTGTACCCAGAGATGGAATGGATGGAGATGCGCGCCGGGACCGCCACCGGCGATCTGCTGCTGGCGTTCCAATCGCGGCACGAGGAACCGCCCGCGCTGGAGGTCGATTTCCCGCTATCTGTGGTGCAAATCCGCCACGATGACGCCATCGCGCCCCTCATCGGCCTCGACTACATCACCGAAATCGTCCGCGAGCGCGAGTTCCGCATCTCGGCCACCAGCTTCTACCAGGTCAACTCCGCGCAGGCGGGCGTGCTGGTCGATCTGGTGCTGGAGGCGCTGGATTTGCGCGGCTACGAGAAGGTGCTCGACGCCTATTGCGGCGTGGGCCTCTTCACCGCGTTCCTCGCGCCGGAGGCCAGCTTTGTCACCGGCATCGAAGCCGACCCCACCGCCATCGCCGACGCCGATTTCAATATGGCCGATGCGGACAATGTCGATCTCTATGAGGGGCTGGTGGAAGACGTGCTACCGGAACTTGACGAGACCCTCGACGCTGCCGTGCTCGATCCGCCCCGGAGTGGCTTGGAGCGCGAGGCCCTCGACGCGCTGGCGGCCCATCGTCCCCGGAAAATTGTCTACGTCTCCTGCGATCCCGCCACGCTGGCCCGCGACGCGCGCCGGTTGGTGCGCCAGGGCTACACGCTGGAATGGGTGCAGCCGGTGGATCTCTTCCCGCAGACCTACCATGTTGAGAATGTGGCGCTGCTAACTCGTGAGATGTAAATGTGTTGCGTGTTGCGTATTCCGTATTTTACAGTGCGCAGTCTGTTCTGCACAGCACGCAACACGAAATACGAAATACGCACTAGGTGCTCTGCCGTGCCTTCTGCGGTAGAATTTCGATGAGTAATCTTCTGCTCTGGCTGGCGAATCTCATCGGGCTGATCGGCTTCAGCTACCCTTTCCTGGGGCTGGCGGCGGACCCTGCCGCCGCGTCGGTGCTCTTCTTCGGCCTGGTGAGCGTGGCGCTGGCGCTGGTGGTGGTAGATGTGGCCTCCCGCGACCTGGACGCCCGCGTCATCGCGCTGCTAGGGGTGCTGGCGGCGGTCAACGCGGCGCTGCGCCTGGTCGAAACGACGCTGCTGGTGATGCCCGGCGGCTTCTCGCCCGTCTTCCTGCTCATCATCCTGGTGGGCTACGCCTTCGGGGGGCGGCTCGGCTTCCTCTACGGCGCGCTCTCGCTGCTGGCCTCCGCGCTGGTGACGGGGGGCCTCGGCCCATGGCTCCCCTTCCAGATGATGGCCGCCGCGTGGATTGGCCTCGGCGCCGGCGGCCTGCCCCATCCCGCGCATCCCCGCCTCCGCGACGCGCTGCTGGCGGGCTACGGCGCGCTCTGGGGCCTGCTCTTCGGCGCGCTGATGAACCTCTACTTCTGGCCCTACTTCTCCGGGGCCGAGGGGTGGACGGCGGGCCTCGCGCCGGGGGAGGCGCTGCGCCGATACGCCGCCTTCTACCTCGTCACCTCGCTAGGCTGGGACGCGCTGCGGGCAGTGGGCAACGTCGTGCTGCTGATGGCCCTCGCGTCGCCGCTGCTCCGTATCCTGGAACGCTTCCGCCTGCGGATGGGTCACGTCCGCGTGTAAATAGTGGCTGCGTGCGTGAAAAAAGCCCAAAAATCCGATTTTTACACACGCGACCTACTACCCCTATGAAATTCGCACGCGAAAAAACTATCTGTAGTATCAAGTTTCTAAAAAATCGGATTTTTAAGGGTTCTTTCAGTAGAATCAGTGGCTGCATGCGTGAAAATTCCGATTTTTCAGGGGCCTCACTCCGTAAGCCCCAAAACCAGGCGCGTTTACCCTATTCGCTGACCTGTGCTACAATGTAAGGCATGAGGAGCCTGGATATTATCGAATCCCCGGAGGACTGGGACGCCAGTTTGTTGGCGCTTCCCGATCCGCATGTCCTACAGTCCAGTACCTGGGGCGCGTTGAAGAGCAAGCAGGGATGGCATCCCACACGCCTGCTCTGGTCAGAGGCGGGCCGCCCGTTGGCAGCAGCGCAAATCTTGATCCAGCAGCGCGGGCGATTGCGCCTGGGGTATATCGCCAAAGGCCCCCTCGTCGATTGGGCCAATCTCCCCCTGGTGGATGAAGTGCTCTCGCGCCTGGAAATCTACGCGCGCGATCACGGCCTGCTGCTCCTCAAGATCGATCCCGACGTGCGCCGCGACACGATGCCCGGATTGGCCGGGGTTTCGCTCTTGCGCTGGCACGGCTGGCGCGAGTCCCGCGAGCAAATCCAGTTCTGCAACACGATGGTGCTAGATTTGCGGCCCAGTCTGGATACCTTGATGGAGCAGATGAAGTCCAAGTGGCGCTATAATATCCGCCTGGCCGTGCGCCGAGGTGTGACCGTGCGCGAAGCTCAGGAGTCGGAACTGCCCGCGCTGTATGATATGTACGCCAAGACGGCGGATCGTGGCAATTTTACCGTGCGCGAGAAGCCCTACTATATGGTGGCCTGGCGGCAGTTTATGCAAGCGAATCTGGCCGTCCCGCTGGTGGCGGAAATAGAAGGCGAACCGCTGGCGATGGTGGTGCTGTTGCACTTTGGGGAACGGGCCTGGTATATGTACGGCGCGTCGCGGGCGCGGCATCGGCAGTTGATGCCCAACCACCTCTTGCAGTGGGAGGCTATCCGCCGGGCCAAAGCGTTGGGCTGCACGACCTACGATTTGTGGGGCGCGCCGGATATGCTGGATGAGCGCGATCCGCTGTGGGGCGTCTACCGCTTCAAGCAGGGGTTCGGCGCGGCCTTCGTCCCCCATATCGGGGCGTATGACTACACGCCCAAGCTATGGCTTTACCGCATCTACCACTTCCTGCGCCCCCGCGCGGTGATGCTGGCCCACCGCCGCTATTGGGCGGAGGTGGAGGCTGCCGGGGAGCATGACGCTCTGTAAAGGGAGGTTGGTATGCGGATTTTGATCACCGGAGGCGCGGGATTCCTGGGCAGCGCGCTGGCGAATGGATTGGTCGCGCGCGGGCACGAGGTGCTGGCGCTGGACGATTTGAGCGCGGGCGATCCCGACCGCCTGGATGCCGGCGTGCTCTTTCATCGCGGCGACGTGGCGAACCGGCCCAAGCTATGGACGCTGTTACAGGGCGTGCAGTGCGTCTATCACCTGGCGGCCCGCGTCCTCGTCGCCGAGTCGGTGCTTTATCCCCACGAGTACAATGAAGTCAACGTGGGCGGCACGGTCGCCCTGCTGGAAGCGATGCGTGATGTGGGTGTGCCGCGCCTGGTGCTGGCCTCGTCCGGCGCCATCTACGGGGAACGCGCCGCGCAGCCCGTGACCGAGGCCACGGCGCCCAATCCCCAATCGCCCTACGCCGTCAGCAAGCTCGCGGCGGAGTATTACGCGCATACCGTGGGCGCGTTCTGGGGCGCGACGACGGTGGCGCTGCGCATCTTCAACGCCTACGGGCCGAGCCAACCGCTGCTGCCCTCGCACTCGCCCGTGGTGCCGCGCTTCTTCGAGCAGGCGTTGGGTGGCGGCTCCCTGGTCATCTTCGGCGATGGCCGCCAGACCCGCGATTTCGTCTATGTGGATGACGTGGTGCGCGCGTTGATGGCCGCGGCCACGGCCGAGGGCCTGGCCGGGTGTACCATCAACGTCGGTAGCAGCGTCGAGACCGCCATCAGCGACTTGGCGCAGCAAGTCATCGCGCTCACGGACTCTAGCAGCAATGTGATCTACAGCCCGGTAGAGAGCGGCGGCGTCTCGCGCCTGCGGGCGGATGTGTCGCTGGCGCGTGATCTGCTCGGCTACAAACCGCAGATCTCTCTGGCTGAGGGCCTACGCAAGACTCTGGAAGCGGACTCGCGCTTTCGTTGCGTGTGAGGCGTCAAACGTCAAGAGACTTCGGAAGTTTCAGCGGCACCTAATATGCGACTTCAAGCGGTATTCGTCTCTCTTGTTTCTTGGAGACATAGCGTTAAACTTCCGAAGTCTAAAGTTTTGCTTAACCTATCTTGGGAGGACACTATGCTGATTACCCACGCTCGTATCGCCACCCTGGGGCCTGAGCCTCAACTTATCGAAGATGGCGCGATTTTGATTCAGGACGGTAAGATCGCTGCCGTGGACACCACGATGGCGCTGGCAACGCAGTATCCCGACGAGGAGCGCCTGGACGCCGAGGGCCAACTGGCGCTGCCCGCCGCGCTCTGCGGCCACACCCACTTCTACGGGGCCTTCGCGCGCGGATGGGGCTATCCCGGCCCGCCCGCCACGCACTTTGTGGAGATTTTGGAGCGCCTCTGGTGGAAGCTCGACAAAGCGCTCACTCTGGACGATGTGCGGTACTCGGCCCTGGTCTGCCTGGCCGACGCCGTGCGGCACGGGACGACCACGCTCATCGATCACCACGCCAGCCCCCACGCCATCGCTGGCTCGCTGGACGTGATCGCCGAGGCGGTGCTGCAATCCGGGATTCGCGCATCGCTCTGTTACGAAGTCACCGACCGTGACGGTCCCGCGCTGGCCCAGGCTGGCATCGACGAGAACGCGCGCTTCCTGCAACGGATGCGCGCCGCGCCGCATCCGCAGTTAGCGGCCTCCTTCGGTCTGCACGCCTCGCTTACGCTCTCTGACGAGACGCTGGCGGCGTGTGTCGCGGCGGCGGAACCGTTCGAGACCGGCTTCCACATTCACGCCGCCGAGGGCATTGCCGACGTGGAGGACAGCCTGGCGAAGTCGGGGCAGCGCGTCATCCACCGCCTGCGCGACGCGGGCATCCTCGGCCCGCGCACCGTAGTCGCGCACGCCGTCCACGTGGATGAGCGCGAGATGGACGCGCTCGCTGAGACCGGGACGTGGGTCACGCATCAGCCGCGCTCGAACATGAACAACGCCGTGGGCTTCGCGCAGGTCGAGGCGTTGCTGGCGCGCGGCGCGCGCGTGTCCCTGGGCAATGACGGCTTCAGCAACAACATGGTCGCCGAGATGAAGACGGCCTACCTGGGCCACAAGCTGGTGCAGAACGATCCCCGCGCTATGCCCGGCGACCTCGTTTTCCGTCTGGCCTACGCTGCCAACGCCGACCTGGCCCGCGTCTTCTGGCCGGAGCAGACCCTCGGCGTGTTGGCCCCCGGCGCGATGGCCGACATCGTCCTGCTGGATTATCACCCCACCACGCCGTTGACCGCCGGCAATCTGCCCTGGCATATTCTCTTCGGCTACGAAGCCTCGGCCATCACCACCACCATCAGCGCGGGGCGCGTGTTGATGCGCCGCCGGGAACTGCTCACGTTAGATGAAGAGGAGATCACGGCACGCTCGCGCGAGTTGGCGGAGAAGACCTGGGCGCGGGTGTAGGGATTTTGGAAAGTGCCATCTTGATGCCTGACGTTTGACGAGTGACGTTTGACGCTTGTTTCCGCTAACCCTTTATGTTAGAATGAACGTAACCGATCAGTGTTATGAGCATGCTCCTAGCCCCTGTCCCGGGGGCGGCTAGACCGGTAGTGTTCGCTTGAGCCGTCCCGAGACGGGGACTTCGAGCTATTTTTGAGCGGGTTGCTCACAAAATTGAAGTGTTACGAATGAACAACGATGTGGATTGACGTAATCACGCTGTTTCCGGGGA
>SLSP01000500.1 GCA_007130345.1 Thermoflexales bacterium | reverse complement strand
TCAACCTCAAGCGCGAGTTCCCGCGTATCCCGTTCTACGATGACTTCGCGCAGTGGGCCGCGTGGGGCCAGCAATTGCTGGCCCTGCACCTCCACTTCGAGGACGCCGCCCCCTATCCCCTGCGCCGCGTGGACACGCCCTCCCCTAAATCGGGGGAGGGCCGGGGTGGGGTCACTCCCTCCCTGGGTTCCGGGCAGGGCCGGGGTGGGGGTATCCCCAAGCCCAAGCTCACCTCCGACGCCGAAACGCGCACCATCGTGCTCGACACCGAAACCACGCTCCACGACGTGCCCCCGGAAGCCTGGGAGTATGTCTTGGGCAACCGCGCCGCCATCGATTGGGTGCTCTACTACTACAAAGAGCGCAAGCCCCGCGATCCCACCATCCGCGCGCAATTCAATACCTATCGCTTCGCGGATTACAAAGAAACGGTCATCGACCTGTTACAGCGCGTCGTCACCGTGAGCGTGGAGACCATCGCGCTGATCGCAGCGATGCGCGGTTGAGTTTGTACCACGCCTGGGTGCCTCATCTACTGGAACCCCTCGCCAGAAGCGCGTTTGCACCAAATACTCTAAAAAAAGCTTACAACCTCACGTATGTGTTCTCCGTGTGAGCTTCTGATGTCCCATGCTCAAGAAGCACGCCAACCCGAGGGCGCGTACAGCAATCTCATCGCCCTCTCTGGCCCCGATTACAAACTCACCCTTCGCTCAGAATGCCAAGATACAGGCATCGAGAGGGTTCCGAGATGATTTTGAGGGCAACTCGCCCCGGCCTGCCCTAACTCCCTGCGATCTCAATTGCCCAAACCACAATAATCATGGTATAATATCCGCTGTAGGCCAATTACCTGATAGTGTGGTGCGTAAACCTTTTAACATGGAGAAAACCTATGTCCTGGCAACATAAAGTAACCCTGATGCTGATTTTCTGTCTGATGTTGGTGGTGCCCGCGCCGGCTTCTGCGTCCGAAGCCTCGGTGGCTAATCCCACAGGACTGTTCCTGGCGGCCCCGGAGGTCTCCTATTTGTGCCCTTCGAGCTTGACGCGCCGCACACCGGGCGCGTGTCCTGAGTTCAGCCCCGGCGCGCGGCAGACGCGGTTAAACTATGTGCGCTCGCACTTGCCCAATCCCCTGCCCGCCCTCCCCGTGGAAGAGCTGGAGATCCCCGACGACGCCATCACGCCATATCGCTTCGCTTACGTGCGCCCGCTGCCGGCGGCGGCGTACAGGCACCCCGAGGAGGCCGCCGCCGGGCTGCCCCCGGTGCGTGAGTTCCTCGCCGGCGATAACTGGCTCAGCGTGATGGGTCAGGTGGAGTACGAAGGGGAGTTGTGGTATCAGATCAACCCCGGCGAGTATCTGCGCGCCTCGCATCTGGCGTTCACCAACCCCTCGCGCTTCCGGGGTGTGCTGTTGAGCGAGCAACCGGCCTATCCCTTCGGCTGGATCAACCGGGGCGTGCGGCCTTCGGCGGAACCGGGCGGGCCGCCGCGCGGCGACGTGCTCCTCAACCGCTATGACACCATCACCATCTACGTCCAGGAGTTAATGGGCGACGAGATGTGGTACATGGTGGGGCCGGATCAGTGGGTGGAACAGTCGTACACCTCGCGCGTGACCGTGGCCCCCATCCCCGAAGGCGTCGGGCCGGACGAGAAATGGATAGAGATCAACACGTATGAGCAGACTATGGCCGCTTACGAAGGCTCGCGGATGGTCTTCGCCACGCTAGTATCCACGGGCCGCCGGGATGCCTGGACGCCCAACGGCCTCAATCGCATCTGGTACAAAACCGCCGTCGCGCCGATGCAGAATCGCAGAGTCTCCCTGGACAGCCCGCGCTGGTATTACCTGGAAAGCGTCGAGTGGACGCAATACTTCTTCCGGGATTACGCGATACACGCGGCGTACTGGCACGACGTGTTCGGCTTCATCCGCAGCAGCGGGTGCGTCAATCTCTCCATCCTGGACGCGCAGTGGCTCTTTGAGTGGACGACGCCACATGTGCCGGAGGGTTCGCGCATCGCGCACGGGGCGGAATCCGGCCCCAATATGGGCACCTGGGTGTGGGTACACATGACCGGCCCTTTCCCAGAGGATACGAACTAACGTTCCATAATTTGCAAGGTTTGCAGGCCCGGCGCATCAAGCGCCGGGCCTGTGCTTTGGATAGGGATTGCACAATCCCCAACTTGCTGTAAAATTTTTACAGAGTATGCTCTAACCGTCGGCGAGCGGCGATTTTTCCGATGAGTTGATCCCCGACTCGGCATACTCCACAAACTGACCCGTAACCCTTCAATTTTACGAGCAAAAACTCGGAGTCCCCGTCTCGGAGACGGGGGATTGGAGTTGGCTCATAAAACGGAGCGGTTACTCACACGAACCCAAAGGAGTGACTATGCCCCTGACCAAAATTGTATGCACGTTAGGCCCGGCCACGGAATCCCCGGAGGTGATCCGGGCGATGATTCGGGCGGGGATGACTGTGGCGCGCCTCAACTTCTCACACGGAACCCACGCGACCAAGCGCGAGATGGTGGACATGGTACGCCGCGTGGCCGAGGAGGAAGCGTGCCACATCGCGTTGATGGGCGATCTGCAAGGCCCGAAAATCCGGGTCGGCCAGGTACCCGAAGGCGGCGTACTTCTGGAAGACGGCCAGGTGATCATCCTGACCGCCGGCGAAATCCCCGACCCGCTGCTCTATATCCCCTTCCCACATCCCGACATCATCGCCGATGTGGAACGCGGCGACCGCATTTTACTGGATGATGGCACACTAGAGCTAGAAGCCCTGGCTATCAAGCCCCCGGAGCTGCACTGCCGGGTGCGCCTGGGTGGGAAACTTACCTCCCGCAAAGGCGTCAATCTGCCTCACGTCAAGCTCAAGATTCCCGCCCTCACCGAGAAGGACAAAGAAGACGCGGTGTTGGCCCTCGAACTCAAGCTGGATTTCCTGGCGCTGTCGTTCGTCCGGCGCGCGGCGGACGTGGTGGAATTGCGCGACTATCTGGAGGCGCTCGCCAACGCGCCCCACGAGCGCCATGTGGGCCAGGACCCGCATCAGACGCCGAGCATCGTGGCGAAGATCGAGAAGCCCGAAGCGTTGGAAGACCTGGAAGCGATTGTGATGGCCGCCGACGCGGTGATGGTGGCACGCGGCGATCTGGGCGTCGAGACGCCCCCGGAGCGCGTGCCCCTGGTGCAGAAGGACATTATCTGCCTGTGCAACCGGATGAGCAAGCCCGTCATCACGGCGACGCAGATGCTCCAATCAATGATCGAGGCCCCGCGCCCCACCCGCGCCGAAGCTTCGGACGTGGCAAACGCCATCCTCGATGGCAGCGACGCGGTGATGCTCTCCGGCGAGACCTCCGTGGGCAAATACCCGGTAGAGTCCGTGCGCATGATGTCGAAAATCGCCGAGAGCGTGGAAGCCTCGGAGAGTTTCCCCTATAACCAGTTGCTCGATACCGATTTGGAGCATCTGGAGATACCCGACACGGTGCTGATTTCCAGCGCCATCAGCCGCGCGACGGTGGTTATATCCCGCGCGGCGCACGGTTCGGCCATCCTCTCATCCACAGAATCGGGACGCACCGCGCGGACGGTGGCCCGGCATCGGCCCCGCGTCCCCTTGCTCGGCATCACGCCCTTCGACAGCACGGCCCGGCGGATGCAGCTCATCTGGGGCGTGATCCCGGCGGTGGTCGGGGCATTTAGCGATACCGACCAGATGATCCAGACGATGGTGCAGGCTGCGGTGGCGCGCGGCTACGCCGACGTGGGCAGTCACGTCATCCTCACGGCGGGCATCCCCTTTGAGGTTCATGGCGTGACCAATATGCTCAAAGTTCACACCGTGCGCCCGGTAGATGTGCCCTGATCGCAAAAAGCCGCTCCCAGAGTCACGCAGACTCCGGGGGCGGCTTGTAAGGGTCAAGCGGGTCAGGACTCCGGCGGTTCAACCTCGCGTTCCATCACAGACTCAACCACATGCGTACCCTGCGTCGCGCCGCAATACGGGCAGAGGTTCCAGTCGAGTTGGAGGATGCGCTGACAATGCAGGCAGCCCTTTTTAAGCTGCGTGTGGCAGTAGGGGCAATAGAGATAATCCGCGCGCGTCTTGGCCCCACAACTGTTGCAGACCTCTGGTTCCTCGATGGCCTGCAACAGCGCTTCCTGTTCCAGGGCGTGCTCGTAGGCTTCGGCTAGGGTCTCGCGTGGGCGCACGAGGAAGTACAAGACGAGGCCGGGCAGCGTCAGCACCGCGACCATCAGCGTCGCCAGAAGTTGCTCGATGATGTCGCGCGTCCGCGAGCGGATGTCCTTGAAAGTCCACAGCACCATGCCCAACCACAAGCTGGTGACAAATACCGACGTGAGCAACACCAGAATGGTGACAATTTCCGGCAAGATAGTCAACAATTGATCGATCATAGTCCCTTCCTATCGTAAGCCCACGCCGCGTTCGCCTGGGTGTGGCCTGAATTCTCAATGATGTATCCACATACAACTTGGGCATTATACCATTGCCCACAAGGGAGGCAAGGTTTATGCATTATATCACCGTCAAAGAGATGCCAAAGGATGAACGTCCCCGCGAGCGGCTGGCCCGCGCCGGTCCGCAAGCCCTGTCCACCGCCGAACTCATCGCCATCATCCTGCGCACCGGCACCGGCGGAGAGAATGTGTTGATGATAGCCAACCGTATGCTGGCGGAATCCGGCGGGCTGGCAGGTCTGGCGCGGCTGGATATGGCGCAATTGGAGCAGTTCCGGGGCCTGGGACGCGCCAAATCCGCGCAGGTCATGGCCGCCTTCGAGTTGGGCCGGCGGCTGGCCGTCGAGGCGCCCGAGGAAGGCTATCAGATCAAGACACCGTCCGATGCCGCGCACCTGCTGATGCCGATGATGGGCCATCGCGAGCAGGAGCACTTCGCGCTGCTGTACATGGACACGCGCAACCGCGTCACTGAGCACGAGATGCTCTATAAGGGCAGCCTCAACACCTCACTGGTGCGCGTGGCAGAGGTCTTTCGCGGAGCAGTGCGCCGCAACTGCGCGTCCATCATCGTGGCGCACAATCACCCATCGGGGGACCCCTCGCCCTCACCGGAGGACATCGCCCTCACTCGCCGCCTGGTGGAAGCGGGCAAGCTCATCGAAATCGACGTGCTGGATCACCTGGTCATCGGGCACAATCGCTACGTGAGCCTGCGGGAACGGGAGTTAGGCTTTGAAGGCGGGTGATTGCCTCGGTTATTGCTGCGCAGAAAGAGGTGACGTTCAGCGGGGGAAATCCAGGATCCCCCCACGTTTAACGTTTCACGCCTGACGTTTGATGTTTGACGCATCACGTTTCACACTCATTTCTACACAACATTAGCTTTTCACCAGGAGGGAGGATCATGACCGAATTCGATGTCACCAGGATTTTCACCAACGATGTGGATGCAGGAGAACTCGAAGCCTATTATGCCGAGTTGCTGCGCGAAGATCAACCGCTGGTCTTCAACGGCATCAACGGCGCGACCGGGGAGTATGGCGTCGCGCCGATGTCGGGAAAGGCATTGCTCGGCGCGATCAAAGACACGCCGAAGCCCGCCAACTTGGGGGAACTCAAAGGCAAGCAGACCGCCGCCTTCCCCATCAAGCCCCCCAACGACCCCACCGATTTGGCGCAGGCGGGCTGGGCCGTCATCTTCCCCGCGAAAGGCGATCCGGCGGTCAAGGAGGCGCTGACCGAGTTGCTGAAGTTGCGCGAGGAGCAAGCCGGCGAGCGCTTCCGCGTGCTGGAGGGCGCGGCCGGCTACCGTCCCGGCGAGTCGAAGGCCGATTTCTTCCGGCGGCACCGCGTCGGCGAAGGCCCGGCGGATCCCGTGCAGCTCCCGTATTACGTGCTGCTCGTCGGCAGCCCAGAGGAGATCCCCTACGAATTTCAGTATCAGCTTGACGTGATGCGGGGCGTGGGGCGCATCCACTTCGACACGCTCCAGGAGTACGCCAACTACGCGCGCGGCGTCGCGGTGGTCGAGCGCGGCGAGGTCAGGCTGCCGCGGCAGGCTGGCTTCTTCGGCGTGACGAATCCCGGCGACCGCGCCACCGAACTCAGTTCGCAATACCTGATGCGCCCCCTGGTCAATCAACTCAAGGCGCAGCAGCCGATTGAGCGGTGGGTGCGGCAAGGCAACACCAAAGCGCAGGAATTGCTCGACTGGCAATTCGACCTCTATATGGCGGAGCAAACCACGAAGGCGCAGTTGCAACGTCTGCTCGGCGGCGACCAGACGCCCGCGCTGCTCTTCACCGCCAGTCACGGGATGGAATTCCCGATGGGCGACCGCCGCCAGATTCCGCACCAGGGCGCGCTGCTTTGCCAGAACTGGCCCGGCCCGCAGCAATGGCGCGGCGACATCCCGCAGGATTTCTACTTTGCCGGAGATGATCTGACCGCCGAGACGCGCCTGCAAGGGCTGATCGCCTTCTTCTTCGCGTGCTTCGGCGCGGGGACGCCGCACCTGGATCAGTTCGCCAAGCAAGCGCATAAGACCGAGCGCGAGCAAATCGCGCCGCACAACTTCTTGGGCGCGTTGCCGCAGAGCATCCTCAGCCACGGCGGACTGGCTGTCCTCGGCCACGTCGAGCGCGCGTGGGGTTACTCCTTCATCTCGCCGGGGGCCGGCGCGCAAACCGGCGTGTTCGAGGGGACGCTGTTGCAACTCCTCCGGGGCGACCCGGTAGGGTGGGTGACGGAGAATCTCAATATGAAGTACGCCGACCTGGCGACGGAGTTGGTGAACGACCTGGAAGAACTGGAGTGGGACGAGAATTACATCAATCCCTACGACCTGGCGCAGAAGTGGACGGCGCACAACGACGCCCGCAACTATGTCATCATCGGCGACCCGGCGGCGCGCATCCCCTTCGCCCGGCCCGATGAGACCCCGCTGAAGCGGCCTGACCTCGGCGTGATTAGCGCGGCAGTCGAATCCGCCGTGAGCCAGGAAGCCGCCGCCACGCACACCGAGGCCGAGTTGCAGGACGAGTTCAGAGATGTACCTTTCGCAACGGACGCCGCGTTAGAATTCAGCACGCGCGCGCAATTCAACAGCCTGCAAAACTCCGTCAACACGTTCGTCAACCAACTCGGCGCGGCGCTCCAGGCGGCGGCCAGAGACCTGACCACGCTCACGGTGGAGACCTACACCACCGACGATCTCCCGGCGGCCTCCAGAGGGGACGAGAGCCAGGCCCGCCTGCGCGCCCTCACGCATATTGATTTCGATGGGGATATGAAAGTCTTCGTCCCCGAAGCGCGTGAAGGCGGCGTGGACACGGCTCTGTGGGACATTCATTTGCAGATGGTCAAGGAGGCGCAAGCTAACCGCGCGCAATTCTTGCAAGCGGTAGCCGAGATGGCGACCAACCTGCTCGGCTCGCTCACACCCTGATGGACGCCGCGCACTTCGCGTTGACCGGCATCGCGCTGCCCGATGGGGAAGACCCGCTCGGCCTGTGGGACGTGGCCGCGCCC
>SLSP01000513.1 GCA_007130345.1 Thermoflexales bacterium | reverse complement strand
GTCGCCCCACCAACTCGCCGGGGCTTGACCTCGATGGGCGGCATCACATTGTGTAACGCCTCGTTAAACACCTCCAACGCGGGCTTGTTCATCCGGGCTTCGACAATGTCCATCGCGTCGTAAAAGACCCGCCGCGCGACACTCTTCTTGCCCCCACGCATCATGCGATTGATGAACTTCTGTGCCTGCACACTATTGTACCGAATATCCGGTGCGACTAATCGCTTAGGTGGCCGTGATCGTCTTGGCATAGCTTATTTCCCCATCTTGGTTCCGTACTTGGAACGCTGTTGTTTACGTTCTTCAACTCCCACGGAATCCAACGCCCCACGCACAATGTGGTAGCGCACACCGGGGAGGTCCTTAACACGCCCGCCACGCACCAGCACGACGGAGTGCTCTTGCAAATTGTGCCCTTCACCTGGGATGTAGGCCGTCACCTCGATACGATTGGATAACCGCACGCGGGCAATTTTGCGTAACGCCGAGTTCGGCTTCTTGGGCGTGGTGGTGCGCACGATGGTGCAAACGCCGCGCTTTTGCGGGTTCCCACCCTGGACATGCACGCGCCGCCCCCCTTTCAATGTATTCAGGTTATACTGCAAAGCCGGAGCCGTGTACTTCTTGATCTTCGACTTGCGGCCTTTTCTCACAAGTTGGTTAATTGTGGGCACTTTCTCCTCCTATCACAGCGTAGTCAATAAAAGCCCGGTTAATTTAATTCCAGTGAAGAAGGCCATCTTTATCGCCGATGGCCTCTGAGATTTTGATCCAACCATGTTAAACTTGTGGGTGGTAGGGTCTCTGGCTACCCCCCTTCTGCAAATAAGAATTCTACCATGCTTTCGAGAAAGGTCAACCCATCTCAGAAACACCCGGCCCAGATCAGTCGTTCGATGCCAGCCCCAAAAGCCCCATCCCCAACTTGGGCAACTGTGCCCGGCGTTCATCGCGCCCGAAGCGCAACACCTCGCCGGAATCGGTCACGGCTTCCACCGAAAGGGCCAGGCTCTGAAGCTCCTTCACCAAGACCTTGAAGGACGCCGGAATCCCCGGTTCTTCGATGGGCAAGCCCTTGACGATAGATTCATACGCTTTGACGCGCCCTTGCACATCATCGGACTTGATGGTGAGCATCTCCTGGAGAATATAGGCCGC
Source organism: Thermoflexales bacterium (assembly GCA_007130345.1). Classification (GTDB taxonomy): domain Bacteria; phylum Chloroflexota; class Anaerolineae; order B4-G1; family SLSP01; genus SLSP01. Next base: position 6,391 of record SLSP01000513.1, on the reverse strand, counting down.
GCCATAGGCTTCCAGCGCCCAGACTTCCATCTCGCCGAAGCGCTGCCCGCCGAATTGGGCCTTGCCGCCCAATGGCTGTTGGGTGACGAGGGAGTACGGCCCTGTAGAACGGGTATGCACTTTGTCTTCGATGAGGTGCGCCAGCTTCAGCATATAGATGACGCCTACGGTGATCGGGCGATCAAAGGGTTGGCCGGTTTTGCCATCATACAGGCGCATCTTACCCAGCGTGGGCAACGGCTGATTGTGCGTTCGGCCATACTCCGTCGCCTGGATGATCACATCCTCGTCGGATAACTCGGCAACTTCCTCGCCTTGCGCCTCCATCCATAGCCGCATACAGACGGCCTGGACTTTCTCGTCCACTTGAGCGCGCACAGCCGGCGGACGTGTGTCGTCCTCAAACAAGAGCAGATCATCGGGATCATAGCCCCGCGTCCGCAACCACTCCCGCAAAACAGCGCGTCGCGCGTAGACGATATCCTCTCGCAGCCGTTCCAGGTCGTACCCTTTGGGGGACAGCCACGCCGCGATGTAGAGCAAGCGCGCTTCCTGGTCATCCTGCAACGTGTCCAGAGGATAATCCTGCGCCTTGAGCCACGTCCACGCCTGTTCCACAACGTCATCCCAGGCCCGGTCGATAAGCCACGCGCGCGCCAATTCCGCCGAAATTTCACTTTCATCGGCGCCATCGAATACCGGGGTGATGGTGCGGAAGCCCAGGCGGTGCGCCGCCCACCCCAGATGGGTTTCTAATATCTGGCCGATGTTCATCCGCCCCGGCACACCGAGCGGGTTAAGGATGATGTCAATCGGCGTCCCGTCCGCCAGGAAGGGCATATCCTCGATGGGGACGATTTGCGAGATCACGCCTTTGTTCCCGTGCCGCCCGGCCATCTTGTCACCCTCGGTGATTTTGCGACGTTGCGCGACGCCCACCCGCACCACCTTCTCCACACCGGCGGGAAGGTCGCGGTATTCCTCGCGGTCAAAGACTTTCACCTCGACCACTTTGCCGTGCGCGCCGTGCGGCATCTTCAAGCTGGTGTCTTTCACGTCACGCAGTTTCTCGCCGAAGATAGCCCGCAAGAGCTTTTCCTCGGGGGTCAGTTCTTTCTCACCTTTGGGCGTGATTTTGCCGACCAGAATATCCAGTGGCCCCACCTCTGCGCCCACGCGGATAACGCCTTCTTCATCAAGATCGCGCAGCGCGTCATCGGAAACGTTGGGGATTTCGCGCGTGACCTCTTCTGGGCCGAGCTTGGTATCCCGAGCGGCCAGTTCGTGCTTCTCAACATGGACGGAAGTAAACCGATCATCGCGCGCCAGATTCTCACTTAAGAGGATGGCGTCCTCGTAATTCCCGCCCTCCCAAGACATAAAAGCGGCCAGAACGTTCTGTCCTAGCGCCAACTGTCCTTGATCGGTGGAGGAGCTATCCGCCAGCACGTCGCCTTTCGCCACGCGCTGCCCTTTGACCACGCTAGGGCGCTGATCGATGCACGTACTTTGATTAGAGCGCGCGTACTTCTTAAGCGGGTAGACCATCACCTGCCCATCGTCCTGCGACACAATCACCCGGTCGCCGGAGACGTTCATCACCACGCCATCGCCTTTGGAGAGGATGACCAAGCCGGAGTTGAGCGCGGCGGCCCCTTCTACACCGGTGCCCACGTAAGGCGCTTCGGGACGGACGAGGGGCACCGCCTGACGCTGCATATTCGATCCCATCAGGGCGCGGTTCGCGTCGTCGTGCTCCAGGAAGGGGATTAAGGCTGCCGACACCCCCACGATCTGGATGGGCGCGACGTCAATGAAGTCCGCGCGCTCCGGCGTCGTGAAGATGAACTGGTCGCCTTTGCGGGCCGCGACGCGGTTATCAATGAAGTGCCCCTTGGCGTCCAGCGGCGCGTTGGCCTGCGCGATGACGTAAGGTTCCTCCCGGTCGGCGGACAGGTAGACCACCTCGTCCGTCACACGCGGCACGACTTTGACCGGTTCTTTGAGCGCGAGGGCCGCGATCTGCGCGGCAAGCTCCTCGGTCACGTCACTGCCGGCCGAGGCGATCACTTCGCCCGTGTCCGGGTCGGTGACATCCTCGCGCAACGTTTCGCCGACCAACTGCTCTACCGTGTTGTGGACGGTGCGCACTAGCCGCCGGTAAGGCGTCTCGACAAAGCCCAGGTCGTTGACGCGCGCGTAGGTCGAGAGCCGCCCAATCAGGCCGATGTTCGGCCCTTCGGGGGTCTCGATGGGGCAGATGCGCCCATAGTGGCTGTGATGCACGTCGCGCACATCGAAGCCGGCGCGCTCGCGGCGCAGCCCGCCCGGCCCCAACGCCGACAGCGTGCGCTTGTGGGTGAGACTGGAGAGGGGGTTGGTCTGCTCCATAAATTGCGAGAGCTGGCTGGAGCCGAAGAACTCCCGAATCGATGCGACCACGGGCCGGATGTTGATCAAATTGACCGGCGTGGGCGAATCCTCGCGGATGCTCATCCGCTCGCGGACTACGCGCTCCATCCGCACCAAGCCGATGCGCACTTTGGCTTGCACCAATTCGCCTACGGTCTTGACGCGGCGGTTGCCGAGATGGTCCATATCATCGGGGCCGGCCACGCCGTTGTTGATGTGGATCATCCGCCGCACCATAGCCACCAAATCCTCTTTGGTGATGGTGCGCACGGACATCGGGACGCTGAGTTGCATCCGCTGATTGAGCTTGTAGCGCCCCACCCGCTGCAAGTTGTAGCGCTGCGGATCGAATAGCTGTGAGACGAGATACTCCTGCGCGTTGTCCAGCGTGGGCGGGTCGCCGGGACGCATCCGGCGGTAGAAGTCGATCAGCGCCTCTTGCGCTATCGTGCGATCTCCCTTGACTTCCCACACCGGTTCTTGCCGGATGGTATCGGGAATCCAGGGGTGTTCGGGGTCATTATCGGCTTCGCTGAACAGCGCCAGCAACTCTTCATCCTCGCCGGTCTGGAGCAGGGGGCTGTGCAACTCGTCATCGATTGCGGCCAGGGCGCGCAGGAAGATGGTCACGGGGATGGTGCGCTTGCGATTGAAACGCAGGGTGAGGTAGCCCGATTTGCGCGTCTCGAATTCCATCCACGCGCCGCGGTCGGGGATCAGCTTGGCAGAAGCCAGCCGCCGCCCTCCGTCGTCCTCCAAACCGAAGTAGACGCCGGGCGAGCGGATGAGCTGACTGACGACGACGCGCTCCGTCCCGTTAATAATGAAGGTCGCGTTCTCGGTCATCAGCGGCACATCGCCCAAGAAGATTTCCTGCTGGACGATCTCGCTGGTCTCACGATTGACCAGGGCGACATCAACGTACAGAGATACGGCATAGGTCAGGTCGCGCTCCAAACATTCTTCCTGACTATGCTTGGGTTCGCTGAAACGATAGTTCAGATCGAACCCGGATTCCTCGGCTTTGTGGCTAGGGAAGTACAAACTGAGCAGCCCATTGAAACTCTCGATGGGCGCGATCTCATCAAATAGCTGGTACAGCCCTTCTTCGAGCAGCCAATGATAGGACTGTAGCTGCACTTCGACCAGACCCGGCAGCGGTAACGCGCTGGAAATCCGCGAATACGATTTAACTCCAAGGTTGGCTATTGACATTCTGTTCCATTTCCTCCCGGGAGCTGCTATAAATGACCACGGCTGGAGTTGCCACGGCATTGGAAAAATATCTGGGGCACGGTGAACTTCATAAGTACAGACAGGGTATTATACCATGAGATTGTGGAGCGTCAAAAAAAACGCTAAGGCCGGACAGCCCACGCTAACACGGCGAAGGCGTGCGGTTCGTCGAAGCCCTGGGGCGTCAGCAAAATCTGGAATTCGCGGGATTGCCCCCCTTCTAAGACCACCTCCGGCGGCAAAAGGCTCTGCCGATAGCCGATGACGCGCTCCTCGGCATCGTAGAGGGTGACGACGGTGGCGATGCGCCGCACCGCCACGCTCTGCGGGTTGCTCAGTCGCCCGCTGACCCGATATTGCGGGCCGGAGAACCCGCCTACGGTATCGGTTACGTCCAGCGGCATAAAGCCGGCGGTGATCGCGCCCACCGTTTCGCCGCGCAGAATGGTGACACGCGCGTCAACCACACCGCCGGGGGGGTCTCTGAAGAGCACGGCAAAGGGGGCGCGTGCCCCAGGCGGAAGGTAATCCGCCGCAGCCAGGGCGACGCCGGAGGCCAGGGCCGCGCCATCTGCCGCGATGAGCACCGCGCGCACTTGCAGGTTGGTGATGGGCGTATCGGTGGTGTTGACCACTTCTCCCATACACCAGATCCCGCCCACCGGCGTGGTGTAGAGGGCGATACCGGCGGTGGACAGAGGGAGCGGCGTGGGCGTGGGCAGCAAGAAGCTCCCGCCAGGGGCCGCTAACTCCGCGTCGGTGGGGCCGTTACTCAGCGGCATGGGGATGATGAGGGCCTGACCGATGCGCAAATACTGGCTGGCATCCAGGCCATTCGCGCTGAGGAGGGCGTTCAGGGTAATGCCGTATTCCAGCGCGACGCCGAAGAGGGTGTCGCCCGATTCGACGATGTGGATAACGGGCGTGGGGGTGGGCGAAGGCGTGAGCGTGGGCGTCGGGGGGATGGGCGTGAGCACGATGTCGGGCGCGGGGGTGAACGTGGCATCGGGGCGCGCTTCGCCGGCGACCAGCGCGGTAGGTGTGGGGGTAGGCTGCGGCGTCAACACCGCGTTGCACGCTGTCAGGAAAATCAGGAGCGGGAGGGTCAGCCATCCCCTATCGAGCCACCGCCGGTTACTGTATCTCACACCTGGAATTATACCACATCCCCCGGAGTTTATTTTGAGGGTGAATCTTGCCTCCCCCAACCGTCAAGCCATCTCGCGCCCGTCGGCCTCGGCGATTTTCTCGGCCTGCCGCAGAAATGCCTGGGAACGTTCCACCTGGGCGTGGAGTTTGCGCCCGATGTAGACGCCGCCCAAAATCAGCCAGGGCATTCCGACGGCCACCAGCAGGTACGGGAGAGGCGCGAAGCGCGGCGCACCGGAGAAGCGATCCAGGTTGAACAGGATGAGTGTGAGGGCTGTCCACACGGTGAGGAAGTTGGGGATGGCATCGCCGGCGTGGATCAGGCCCGGCCCGGGGATGCGCTTGCGGGTCAGCGGCCAGAAAAGGTTGCTCCCCATGTGGCCCATCTGATCCTCCAGGATGTGCCCCGCGAAGCCCAGGGCCACCAGCGCGCCAGCCCACAAGCCGTTGGTCGGGCCGGTCAACAGCGTCAGCAGCAGGCCCGCCACCAACCCCACGCCCGCCGCCAACAGCAGGCTGTGCGTCCAGCGGTGATGCCAGTCCAGAAAATGCACCACCAGCTTATCCCCCTCTCTAGCGAAGCGGAACGTCGGCCCGGTGAAGATATTGACGCGGTATTCGTCGCTGTAGGTGTGAACCATCGGCAGCCCGACCGCGCGCCGCGCCTCAGCCGCGTTCTCCGGTTCGGTGCCGGCATAGGGCACCTGGCCGGTATTGACCAGCGGCCCGGCCTGCACCGCGACCTCCCCGGCCTCCGGGTAGAAGCGGATAGCGTACTCCCGCCAGAGATCGGGGCCAACCCGCACCGTGTGCGCGATCACGTTCTGATCCTGGCCGGTCTCGTAGGCGGCGCGCATCGACGTGACCAGCGCGTCGGCGATGGCCTCGGCGTCAGGATCGAGGCCGGGGTCGATTTCGAGCTGGAACTGTTCCCAGTAGCGGGCGAACTTGAAATCCAGCGTATCCGGCAGAATCCCGCCGAGGCCGCCGAAGACGGGGAGCAATGAGCCGTGTTGGGCCAGACGGACGACTTCAGGAAAGAAGGTCGCCAGCGCGACGCCGGTGATAAAGTGTGAGATACCTTTCATAGCTTGACTCTCCTGAGAAAAGCCTGTTTTTAACGCCAAGACGCCCGGTGCGAAGGTTTTTAAGACTGTGCCGATGCTATGATAGCGCGAACCCCTCACAAAGGCAACCCGCCCCTATCCCGGCATATGACGGCGGGCCGGGTGTCAGGCCGCGAGGAAAGCGTCCAGGAGGCAATTGATCGCAGCGGCCATAGCATCCGGGATCGCGGCCTCCGCTTTAGCAGGCTCTTTTGGAGTTCGCCGGACACTTCCCACGTCTAGTGGTATAATTTAACAAAACATCTAGCCGCCTATCACTTTGCTTCGTCATTCCGAACGGCGCGCTTAGAGCGAAACGAAAAGCACGGAATCGCTGGGCTTCTGATGCCTTCAGAAACGCAAGTGATAAGTACTTAAGCAAAATTAACCTGGTATTTTTGGGTCTCCGGATATTCGTGGGGTAAACAGGACTCGAAACATAATCAGTTTCCTGAGCAACCCACATCTAGTAGCCGCCAAGTTCTCCG
>SLSP01000145.1 GCA_007130345.1 Thermoflexales bacterium | reverse complement strand
GTCTCCTGAAAAAAGTCCAAAAATCCGATTTTTCCACACGCGACCACCTAACTATATGAAATTCGCACGCGGAAAACCTACATCTCGTATCAAGTTTCTAAAAAATCGGATTTTTTAGGGTTCTTTCAGTAGAGTCAATAGATTAGTTGGCAGTCTTGCCTTTGTCGGACGATGAACTCGTATTCGTGTTCTCACTCTTGGTGGTGCTCGTTTCTGCTTCGTCGTTGCGCTTGCCCGGCACGGACGTCGCGGATTTGGAGCGATTATCGGTGACGTAAAATCCAGACCCCTTGAAGATAATGCCGGCGGGCTGGATCAGTCGCACGACCTTGCCATCACAGTCCGGGCAGATGGTGATGGGATCATCGTTAAAACTCTGACGCCGTTCAAAGCGCAACCCACACTCTCGACAGGCATATTCATATAGTGGCATCCTTGACCTCCTCAAACATCAGCGGGGCGAAGTGCGGGCACACTACCGCGCGTGAGCCTATTCACCCTGAAGCACCATTATAAAACCTTTGGCGAAGTTGGCAAGCGCGCGTTTGACAAACCGTTGAGGCCAGTTATGATAAGCCTGGAGCGTCCAAAAGACACTCGCTTTTGGGGATACCCGAAGGAAAGTCTAGATTTCAACTATGTTGTTTTCAAGGAGGATTTCTATGTCAATCTGGGGAGGAAAAGGTAAAGAGCAAGGAGATAGCGCTGCTGCCCGCCCATCTTCGTCCGGGAGTATGGCTCGCCCGGTCTCTCAATCCGCCATCGAATCGACCGTCGGCCCAAACACGCATATCAAGGGCGATATTCAGGGGGATGGGGGCCTGCGCATTGACGGTGTGGTGGAAGGCACCATCGAACTGACCGGCAACCTAGTCATCACCGAGAGCGCCAAGATCAAGGCCGAAATCAAGGCCAGCAACATCTCTGTAGCCGGCGCGGTGCAGGGCAACGTATCCGCCAGCCGCGTGGAGATCCTTGACACGGGGCGCGTGTGGGGCGATCTGACCGTGAAATCGCTGCTCATCAACGAAGGCGCGTACTTCCGAGGGCAGACCATGATGCCGGAGGATTTACAGCCTCCGCAACTGGAAGCGCCCAAACCAACCCCGCCCACACCCGCGCGCTCTGGCCCGCAACCCGGCACTGTGGTAGATGTGGAGCCGCAAGAAAAGAAGAAATAGTTGCCAAGCACATAAAAAAGGGACGCCTAGCGCGTCCCTTTTTGGTTGGCACGTTGCCGCGCGCTGTGATAGAGCGGGCTGCCGATCACCCACGCGATCCCGCCCAACGCGATGAGGCTGATGGGCGTGACGGAGTCGCCGGGCAACTGATGCGCCAGGGCCAGCGCGATCAGGGCGTACATTCCGAGGAAGACCTCCCCGATCAGCAGCGCGTTGAGCCGGAACCGATAGGGCGAGGCCAACGGGAAGGCCCCCCGGTGGCGATCCAGGCGATATTTAGGCGTGCGGACGAATTCCCCACCCCAGTGGAACGCGCCATCCAGCAAGGCCAGGGTCGTGCTCCAAGAGATGCCGATGCCGAGCAGCATCAGCACGGGATAATAGAGGACGCGGCGCGGCCAGTCGCGGTAGGTGGCGATCTGCGCCGTGAAGTAGAAGAGCGGCAAGATCATCGTGATGGCGCCGAGCGAGGCGGCCAGGGGGGGGACACGCGGCGGGAAGAGGGCCATCGGCACAGCCAGCAGCGTGAGGAGTAAAAAGAGGGGCTGCGGCAGATACCCGCTCAGATGGAGCAGGGCCAGCGCCTTCTGATGCGGTTTGAGGCGCGGCGAGCGCAGAATCGGCCCGGCGAGCTTGCGCAGGCATTGCATCGCGCCTTTGGCCCAGCGATACTGCTGCTGCTTGAACGCCGTCACCAGCGGCGGAAGCTCTGCCAGGGCGACCACGTCGGGCAGATAGCGGCCCCGCCACCCGGCGAGTTGCGCCCGGTAACTCAAGTCGAGGTCTTCGGCGACGGTGTCGCTCTGCCAGCCGCCGGCCTCCGCGATGGCCTGCCGCCGCCATACCCCCGCCGTCCCGTTGAAATTCAGCAGCAAGCCGGCGCGATGGCGCGCGGTCTGCTCGATGACGAAGTGCGCGTCGAGGGCCAGAGCCTGGGCGCGGGTCACAGCCGAGTAATCCGCGTTGAGATGTCCCCAGCGCGCCTGCACCCATCCGAGCGCGGGATCGGCCACCAGGTGCGGCACAGTGTGCTGCAAGAAGTCCGGGTCGGGGCAGAAATCCGCGTCGAAGATGGCGATACACTCCCCCTGAGCGTGACGCAGCCCCTCGGCCAACGCGCCCGCCTTGTAGCCGGTGGGCCGCGCGCGATGCAGCAGCGTCACATCGAAGCCCCGCGCGCGATACCGCGTGACCTCGGCGCGCAGCAGGGCCGGGGTCTCATCATCGGAGTCGTCCAGCAGTTGGATTTCGAGCTTGTCTTGGGGCCAGCGCTGCGCCACGGCTGCCGCCAACACGCGCCGGGCCACGGACGGCTCGTTGCGCAGCGGAATCTGGATCGTGACCATCGGGCAGGCCGCTTCTGCCAGGTTCGGGGGTACGGGGCCGGGATCGCGGCGGTGTTTGAGGTACAGCAGCAGCAGCGCCGTAATGTGCATTGCATACAGCGCCAGTCCAGCCAGCGTCGCCATATAGAGCACGCCAATCCATTGCGTCATCTTCACCGCCTTTGCGTGATTGGAATCGGGGTTCAGGAAGGCTATTATAACATGACCCTACTGAAAGAACCCTAAAAAATCCGATTTTTTAGAACCTTGATACTACAGGTAGATTTTTCGCGTGCGAATTCCATATATGTAGTAGGTCGCATGTGGAAAAATCGGATTTTTAGGGTACTTTCGCAGAGTCACGCATGGAAGCAGCCGATGGTTGAAACCATCGGCCAGCGGTTCTGTGACAGCAAGTTGTCGTGTTGGTCTGATAGAGTATAATCCTCTAAATTCTACCGCCATTCAAAGGAGAGCCGTTAGATGGATTCCTGGCCTGTCACCATATTCAACATAATCTATCTGGGTATTCTGTGGGTGCTGTTTGTGATGTCCGCCATCCGCGCCCCGCGCTTGAGCTTGGAACGCCGCCGCAACGCGCTTTGGATTATAGCGGCCTTTTTCATGCTCGCTTTTGGCGACTCGTTCCACCTCATCTCTCTGGCTTACGAGTTCATCACCGGGAGCAATCCGATCTCGCCCTTTTGGGGCCTGACATGGGTTGGGTTTGGCCGCCTGGCTAGTTCATTCACGCTGACCCTTTTCTACCTCTGCCTGTTGCTGTATTTTCTGAACGCATTTGACCTGCGTTGGTCGGGGTGGATATGGGTGTTGCTGATCAGCACTGTGGTACGCCTGGTGCTGCTCGCCTTTCCGCAGAATAATTGGGACGGCGGGCGGACGCTGTGGAGCATCTGGCGCAACATCCCCTTCGTCGTGCAGGGCATGGGGGTGATGGTGATTTTGTTTCAACAATCGCCGCGCCAACCGCTCCCCCTGCGCCGCCAATTGCAGACGCTGGCGTATGCCATTCTGGTCTCTTTTGCCACCTATACCGGCACCGTCGTCGGCGTGTTCTGGCATCCGGCTTTCGGCGCGCTGATGCTGCCCAAAACGGCGGCTTATATCGTGGTGGCCTGGTGGTTGTACTTGATCGCGTTCCGAACCGGCGAGGTAGCCCTTGCTCAAGACCGATAAGGGGGAAGGGATGCTTTGTAATGACCTGCTCGCGGCTATCCCGCAGCCGCAGACTGTAGAACCGAACCCGCGCATCACCGGGATCACCGACGACTCGCGCCAGGTGACGCCGGGCGCGCTGTTCGTCGCCGCGCCGGGGCTGGCGGTGGACGGCCATCGCTTTATCCCGGCGGCGCTGGAGGCCGGGGCCGCCGCCGTCGTGGGCGAGCGGCCCGCCGCCGAACTCGCGCTGCCGGCGGGCATCCCCTACGCGCGCGTCCCCGACGCCCGCGAAGCCCTCGGCTGGTTGCACGCGGCCTGGCACGGCTTCCCCTCCCGCGCCCTCGTGCTCATCGGCGTCACCGGGACGGACGGCAAGACCACGACGACGAATTTGCTCTTCGAGATGCTGCGCGCCGCCGGGCTGAATGCCGGGATGATCAGCACCGTCAACGCCCAGATCGGCGAGACGAGCCACGACACCGGCCTGCATACCACCACACCCTCCTCCGGCGAGATTCAGGGCTATCTGGCGGAAATGGTCGCCGCCGGCGCGACGCACGCCGTGCTGGAGACCACGTCGCACGGGCTGGCGCAGCAGCGCGTCGCCGGATGCGACGTGGATGTGGCCGTCGTCACCAACATCACCCACGAGCACCTGGACTATCACGGCTCGTGGGAGGCGTACCGCGACGCCAAAGCCCGCCTCTTCCGGGGCTTATCGCCCGCCGCGCGCAAGCCGGGCCAGCCGAAGATCGCCGTCCTCAACCGCGACGATCCCGGCTCCTATGACTATCTGCGCGCCATCCCCGCCGACCGGCACGTAGTCTACGGATTTGACGGAGCGACCATCACGGCGCGGGACGCGATCTTCTCTCCGGCGGGCCTGCACTTCACACTGATAGCCCCACAAGGCGAGATCGCCATCGACTCAGCACTAATGGGCGCGTACAACGTGAGCAACATCCTGGCGGCGGCCTCGGCTGCGCTGGCGCTCGAGGTGCCGCTGGACGCCGTCGCCGCCGGGGCGCGGGCCACGCGCGACATTCCGGGGCGGATGGAGCGCATCGACGGGGCGCGGGACTTCACCGCCATCGTGGACTTCGCGCACACGCCCAACGCGCTGCGCCGCGCGCTCGAAGCGGCCCGCGAGATGGTCACGCCGGGCGCGCGCGTGATCGTCGCCTTCGGCAGCGCGGGCCTGCGCGACCGCGAGAAGCGCCGCCTGATGGGTGAGGTGGCGGCGGAACTGGCCGACATCACCGTGATCACCGCCGAAGACCCGCGCACCGAGTCGCTGGACGCGATCATGGCCGAGACCGCTGCCGCGATGGCGCGCGCGGGCCGCATCGAGGGGCGCGACTTCTGGCGCGTTCCCGACCGGGGCACGGCGATTTTGCGCGCCGTCGAGCTGGCCCGGCCCGGCGATGTGGTGCTCGCCTGCGGCAAGGGCCACGAGCAGAGCATGTGCTTCGGCGAGACCGAGTACCCCTGGGATGACCGGGAAGCAATGCGGGCCGCGCTGCGCGGCGTGGCGTTGGACACGCTGCCAACTGCGTGATGCGTGATTCTTCAAGCGTCAAACGTCAGGCGTCAAGGGGGCTAGTACAGCACGGCGGAAGTCCCTCCTCAGTTAGCCCCGCTCTGAGCGGATCGTCAGATCCGCGACTACGCGGCGAACCGGGGAACTGACGTTCCCCTTGGAGCAAATTCAATGGTTTTGACGTTTGACGCATCACGTTTGACGCCTGACGCACATCATCTTGCAAGAATCAACTGTATCACCATTTGCGATTTTCCATTTTACACAAGGAGGACAAACAGTATGAGCACCAAACCTATTAACCGGCGTGAGTTTTTGGAGTGGATGGCGCTGCTTACCGGAGGCGCTGTGTTGGCCGGGTGTACGCAACCGGCTCCGGTGGTGCCCACGGAGACGCCGCCCCCCACCCCCACCTCGGCCCCCACCGACACCCCCGGTGATGTCACCGTGTTGCGAGCCGGGGCCACCCCGTGGGCACCCTGGCATTTCTTGGAGGGGAATCGGCCAATGGGCATCATCATCGACGTTATGGAGGCCGTCGCGCAGAAAACGGGCTTTGCGATTCCTGTGGACATCCTGCCCCAAAACCGGATGCTGGAGTACTTCAACACCAACGTGATTGATACCGAACCGGTTTCCAGTCCGAATTGGCGCGGGGAGTACGCCGATATCTCCGTGTATACTATGCCCTACTGCTCCACGGTGGATGTGATGTTTATGCTGGCCGGTAGCGGTCTGCAACCCACCGGCATCCAGGATTTCGAGGGGATGCGGATGGGCTGCGTGTTGGGCTACTTCTATGACCGGGGGTTGCAAGAAAAGTTGGAAAGCGGGGCGATCTACCGCGATGACGCGCCGGATAACGAGAGCAATCTCCGCAAACTGATGGCCGAGCGCGTGGATGTGGTCATCATCGAGCGCACCGTAGGCTTGTACCTGCTCCGGGAACTCGGCATCGCGCCAGATACTATCGAGATCGTGTATGAGCACAGTCAAGCGGAGTTGTCGATGCGGCTGCACAAGAACAAGGCCGATCTGCTGCCCACGCTCAATGCCGCGCTCGCGGAACTGGTGGCCGAGGGATTTGTGCAAAGGGCGATTGATAAATACACCCTATAATGGGCACCCACCCCCTAGGATGCGCGCGCGTGTGGTTATGTTGCTGACGTGAAAACGGGCTTAAATATCGCGCTGCTCCACGACTGGCTGAACCAGTTCGGCGGGGCAGAGCGCGTCCTGGAAAGCCTGGTGGAGATGTTCCCCGGCGCGCCGGTCTACACCAGCATGTACTGGCGCGCGGGGATGCCCGCCACCTACCGCGCCTGGGACATCCGCGCGACGTGGATGGATTGCCTGCCGGGCATCTATCGGCATCATCAGGCGTACTTCCCGCTGTACGCGCTGGCCTTCGCCCGCCTGGACTTGCGCGCGGCGGGATATGACCTCATCCTCAGCAACAAAAGCGGCTTCTGTCACGGCGTCCGCGCCGGAGAGACGCCGCACCTCTGCTATTGCCTCGCGCCCACGCGCTACGTCTGGGAGTTCGAGAGTTACGCCGCCCGCGAGAACCTACCCGCCGCCGCGCGGCTCGCGCTCCAGCCGGTGATCGCCGCGCTCCGCCGCTGGGATTATCGCGTGGCGCAGCGGCCCACCACGCGCTTCGTCGCCATCTCCACCGAAATCCAGGCCCGCATCCGCCGCTACTACGGGCGCGAGGCGGCCATCGTCTATCCGCCGGTGGATGTGGCGCGCTTCCAACCGGCGGCAGGCCACGATGCATACTATCTCATCGTCTCGCGGCTGGTGCCCTACAAGCGCATCGACCTGGCGATCCGCGCCTTCAATCAGTTGGGGCTGCCGCTGTGGATTGCCGGTGCCGGGCGCGACCGCGCCGCGTTGGAGGCCCTCGCCGGGCCGACGATTCGCTTTTTGGGGCGCGTGCCGGAAGCTGACCTGCCCGGCCTGATGGCGCGCTGCAAAGCCTTTGTCTTTCCGGGGCGAGAGGATTTCGGCTTGACGCCGGTGGAAGCGCAGGCGGCAGGGCGGCCCGTGATCGCTTACGGGGCCGGGGGCGCGCTGGATACCGTCATCGCGAGGGAGACCGGCGCGTTCTTCAGCGAGCCAACGGCGGACGCGCTGGCGGCGACGGTGGCGGGCTTCGACGCGGGGGCCGTGGACGCACGGGACTGTCAGCGCAACGCCGCGCGGTTCTCTGCCGAGCGCTTTTGCGAGGCGTTGCAAGTGCAAATTGCGGCGTTGGTGGGGTGAGGTTTTTGCGTGTTGCGTGTTGGTTGGTGTCATAAAGCCAACCGCCGCCGAATGAATTCGACGGCTAGTAT
>SLSP01000132.1 GCA_007130345.1 Thermoflexales bacterium | reverse complement strand
CATGTACTGGATGTGGTCATCGAAGTTGCTGACTTCCACATAGGTCTGGCCCAACGATGCGCCCAGATCGCCGGTGTAGAGGATTTTGGCGATGGGGTCGTAGACCTGGAAGTTGCCGGCGGAGTGTATAAAGTGCGCGGGGAGGATCATCAGCGGCGCGCCGCCCAGATCGACGACCTTGCCGCCATCGGGCAGCGCCTCGATCTGGTCAACCATAAAATCATCCACGCCAAAGTGCATCACGAACCGAATCCACAGTTGCGGGAGCAGCGCGGTGGCCTCCGTCACCATCAGCCAGCCGTTGGCCGCCGCCACGATGTCGGGGTCCTGGTGCGAGAAGAGGATGTACTTCAGGTGCGAGGGAGAGATCAAGTCCGAGAGCGCGTCAATGGCGTGGGAGTAAACCTTGTGCCCGCCGGGGTCCAGCAGCATCCCCTTGCCTTTGTGGATGATGAGGTGCTGGTTAGCCTGCACCATCTGGCCCGACGTGAAATCTTCCAGCAGCACATTCTTGTGCTCTGTGTTTTCAAACAATATCTGCGTCGGCATTGTTGCCTCCTTGAAAATTACGAAGGCAGAAGGATGAATCGCTACCTTTTGCCTGCTATCTTCTCAATTCATCCTTTTGCCTTCTGCCTTTAGCCGCCGGCCATCAACGTCTCGAAGAGGGCCTCGCTGAAGCCGGTGACTTCGAGGAACTGCTTGAGGCGGTGGTCGTCGTAGGATTGCAGCATGATGTTGAGATCGAGATCCATGATGCGATTCAGGGCGATCATCCGCGCCTCTTTCTGGGGATCGGCGGGATACTCTGCCTCCACGATCTGCCGCGAGGCAAAGCCCCGGCAGAAAGCCATCGCCGCGATAACGTAACGCGGCTCCAGCCCCACCTCGACGTGGCGCTTGCCGATACGGTAGCGCTCCTGGAGGTAGTCCTCTTCGTAGACGCCCGCGCTCAATCCCACCAGCCAACGCGCCAGATGGCCTTTGAGTCGCTCAACGCGGCCCGGTTCGGCGTGCAAGAGTTGCTTGAGCGGCTCGAAACTTTCCAGTTGTACGTAGAACGCCTCGACTATGGGCGTGGCCTGCTTCTCCAACGCCGGTTTCATCTCGGCCAACAACTGCCGATCTTGATCGGTCAAGGCTCCTAACTGCTTCATCTCGCTGATAAATGTCTGATCAACCATCTCTCACCTACCCTAAAATGCCTGCAACTGCGTTGGCACATTCGCGGACTTCCAGGAACACCATCCCCAGATTGACACCTTCGCCGGTCAGCGCGACCAGCACGGCGTTCGGCCCGGCCTGGCTGATGATGATGTGGCCTTCGGACCCCTGAATGGTGGTCTGTTTCAGATCGCCGCGTTTGAGTTGCCCCACCGAGCGCCCCGAAAGGCTCAAGATGGCCGCAGCCACCGCGCCGACGCGCGCTTGTTCTACGGTCGAGGGCAAGTCGGCGGCCATGATCAAGCCGTCCATACTCACCACCGCGACCCCGCTGATGTCGCCGGAACTATCGATCAAATCCCGTAAGACCTTGGCTAACCGATCTCGACGTGTTTCACCTGCCATTGCTTCTGTCTCCTTTTGTTGTTGAGCTGTATCTGTCTGTGCTGCCGCGCGGCGCTCGTCAAAGCGTCGCATCCCCTCCATCACCAGAGCCGAACAAGCTGTAGAAATCGTCCGCGCGGGCGGCGCGACCTCCTGTTCCATCTCAAACGTGCCGGTCTCCCAACCAAGCAGTTCGTAGACGACCTCGGCCCCTTCCAGCGCAGCGCCTTCCGCGTGAACCACCTCCCCCCCCTCGAAGTAAAGCTGCACCGTGTCGTCATCGCGCCACGCCGTCAAGCGCGCGCGCGACCCGGCCTGACACGTCATCTGGATCAGGTCGGCGATTTCCAAATCACTGAGATTGCCTTTGAGCGCCATACCACCTCACTTTGTTGAAAAATGACTGTTTCCGATTATTTTGCACCCATGCCGAAATACTTCTCAGGTACATGTCGCAATACAATCGCTTCCAGCATACTCAGATGTTCGAGATTGATAAAGTAGCGACAGTGTTCTAGCAAGCATTCAACTTAGCCGCTTTGAGCGCCTTGCTCCACGTCGGGAACACTTCCAAGAAAACATCGGGCGAATACGCACTCATTTCTTGCACATCTTGCGGCGTCGGCAACCGGCCTAGCTTAATCGCCAGGTCACGCAATGCCAACTGAAGCTCCTTCTTGGAGTGCTTGCGCTTGGGTTTGTGGACGCTTTCTCGCGCCACGTAGCCCTGGCGTTGCACCTCGGCGATTTTGCGCCGCATAATTTCGACGTAAGCAGCATCAATATCAATGGCTACGTAGCGGCGGTTGAGCTTGGCGGCCATTACCGGCGTAGTGCCCACCCCGCCAAGCGCGTCAAGCACGATGTCGCCTTCGTTGGTCGAAAGACGGATAATCCGCTCCATCAGCGCGTCGGGCAACTGGCATGGGTGACGATCCCGGTCGCGTTTGTGCTTGATGCGATGCACATCCCACCACAGATCCGTCAGCGACATTTTGTCATCTACCCCGCGCGCTTTGCGCTTTTTGATGCAGGATTGGCGCAAGCAGTAGTAACGGGCATCCAACTCGGTCACTTCGGCGTAATTGAAGGTGAAGTCCGTCGGATGCTTGGTGTAGAATAGCAGGCCATAGTGCGCGGGCATCAGCTTACCCAACGGCGCGGCCATCGCATCCCACACAATCCAATTCTGGAAATACAACCGCTGGTTGAGGAACGCCGCGTGATACATTGTCCAGCGCGGCAAGTTCAACACGTAGAGCGAACCGGTCGGTTTGAGGATACGCGCGTATTCTTGTAACCACGCATTGCACCAGCGCACGTACTCCTCATCGGCCAGTTCGTCATCGTAGACGTGATAGGCTTTATCAAGATTGTAGGGCGGATCGGCGAACACCAGGTCAATAGAATTGTCAGGATATTGCTCAAGGATATTCACCGCGTCGCCGTGATGCACCACGTCAAACAGCGTGTCTCCAATTGTCTGGGGGAGGGGGCTGTAGGGCTTCTCCGGCCCGGAAAATGTCGGCAACGTGTATTGCGAAGCCGGTTCCGCGACCACGTCATCTGTAGCGAGACCCTCTTTCGGTCCGATCAGGCCCCTGACGGCATACGCGGACTCCGATTTGGCCGATGGGAAATCCAGCATCCGCAACATCGCGTCCAGAACCGGCCCGGAAAGCTGTGAGTAATTGTCTGCCATCGGCAAATCCTTCCACACGTCGGAGATGACGTACCCGTCGGGGTGCATCAGGTGGGATTTGCCGCCCCAATCCTTGAGCGTTTTCTCGCAAAAGGCACAATGCTGATGCGGGAAGCGCGTGCGCCGGATATGAAATCGCCCATGGCCCTTCGTAAACAGCAGCACAGCGGCGTGAACCGAGGGCAAACCGCGTTCGCGTTGTTGCACCGCGGACTCAATCGCAATCCAGTATTTGAAGTTCAACTGCCGGTCAAGATGCACGCCCACTTCCGGCAAGTATTCGGGCCGGCCTTGCACAAAAAGCACGCCGCCATCCTTCAGAACGCGGGCGCAGTCATCCAGGCACGCTTTCAGCCCCGTCATATTGCGCGGTTCAAGCGCATCCGCCACGATGATGATACAATCGAAAGATGCCGCCCGCGATTCCTGCAAAGTGGACATCATCTTGGCTTGATCCACATACATAAATTGCATAGAAACCTCTCAACAACGCTTTTGCACGACAAACGACACGTCACCAACACGCGCGCGCCATCCCATCAGCGAAACCACCATCCCGGCCAATAGCATAGGGAAGACCGAAGGCCGCGCCTTGAATGTGCGCGCCGTGACGGATAAGGGCGGCTCACTCAAGTCCATATACCACAACGCCGCGTTTGTGCCTGCCGAAGATGCAACCAACCACGTATTATCTTCCCAGTAAGAGAGCGAAATCAAGCGCGCGTCCGTCTGCGCCATCCGCTCCCAGTTTTGCAAATCCGCCGTGCGGAGAATGGCGCTTCCCGTGATCTCGGTACTCGGCTGCGCGATGAGGTAAAGATGTTCCCCAACCACCGTCAGCACTTTGTAATCTGTGTAAGCCTCCGCAAACCACTCTGTATACGTCGTCCCCACGCGATAATCCAGGGGCAGGGTATGCGTAGATACTGTACCATCGGTTTGCAGAGCATAAAGAGCGGCGCGGTCGAAGCTGGTGGCAATAAGCTGCTCGTGGAATTCTACCATGTGGACGCGGCGCACGTTCTCCTGTAGCTCAGGGATACCCGTCCAGGTCTGCCCGCCATCGGTGCTTCTGGACATAGACAACGCGCGCATATATCGATCGTTGGCGATAGCGTATAGATCGCCGGCGAATCCAATGATATCGTATGCCCTATAGCCGCCCAAGTCGCTCATCCACGTCCAGGTCGCGCCTCGGTCTGTGCTGGTGAAGATTTGGCCCATACATACATTGACCGAATTGATCGTGCAATTGTCAGTATACGTCCCATTATGCGAACTCACCGCCGCATACAGCACCGTATCCGAGAGCCACAAGCTCCAGGTATGGAAGACGTTGGGGAGGCCCGTTTCACTATCGCGATATTTGGTGTACGTGCCGGTTGTAGGCGTGTAGATATAATGATTGCCCGCTGAATGATCGTCTCCACTGCCCGGATCAGTTCCGGCAATATGTATCACAGTGCCATCATACAACAACTCATGCAGACCATCTTCATCTGGACGGAAAATGCCGGTCAGCGTGTCGCCATCGAATTTTGCAAAATAGGCCCCACGAGATTCCGCTGGTCGCGCCGTTCCTAATCCAATATACAATGTATCCGTCACCGGCAAGGTCACGTAAGCGCCGAAATAATCGTCATGGCCGGTTTCTCCAGAGGCATCTTCGTACCATGCCTTAAGCGTCTGTGTCAGGCCCAAGTCCATCTCGGTCAACACTGCTATACTGTTGCCCGTCAACTGCGAACGGGCGTTCACCGCCGTCGCGCCGATACCCCACAGACAAAGCCAGAAGAAGATACCAAGCGCGCCAATAAGATAACCTCGTTTCTGTGTGACCATATTTACAACATTTCCTCAAACTTTGTTCTCAGTTAATGAGCCTAACCACCTAACCCAAGATAACTCAGTTTTGACCGCATTGAACAACCGTTGATCCGCTGTCCAGAAATCGCAGCGCAAAGCCTCAGCCAGCGCCAAGTAGTGTGTATCATAAGCCGTTGGCCGTTGAAAATAGGTCGCTAATTCCCAGGCCCGCTGATGCAAGCTATGTGCAGAGATGATTTGCACATCAGCCTCCAACGCAAGCCGCAGAGCTTGCTCTCCTTCTGCTGTTGTGAGCAACTGGCGATGTACTTTTTTACGCAACACAGCCGTAATCTCGAACCAGAACAATGCAGGAGCGACAATTTCCCATTCGGTTTGTATACTTTGTTGCCATAGCACTGTTGCCAATTGGCTGTCTGGCTCCGGCACAACCAGTTTAATTAGGATGCTCGCATCAAGACAAACCTGAGTTACCATCAGCGTGTTCCTCGCGCAATTCGTCCAACTCTGCAACCGAGTTAGGTAATACAGCACCGGCACGTTGCGTGATGGCCTCCCGCAATTGTTGGGCGCGTTCTATCCAGGCGCGCACAGGTTGCTGACGGCGGGCTTGCTCTAAAAATTCATAGTCTGCCAGGCTGATAACGACCACCGCCGGTTTGGATTCATCCAGGATCAACACCGGCTTATCCGCCGTGATAATATGGCGGAGCACCGCGTGTGGATTATGCGCTAGTTCCGTCAAACTTACCTGGTTGGTCAACATAGCACCCTCGCTTTTACAACCGCCACACCTGCTGGATTTCCCGGATGGCCTGCGTGGTGGCCTCCCAATAGGCGTTCTGCGGCGTGATGAACAGCGCCAGCACCAGATCGCGGCGGCCAGCCTTGAACTGCCGGCACATCACGCCACGCTGCGCGTCGTCGGAGAGCAGCAGCGTCTCGCTCATCACGCCCCACCCAAGCCGCGCGCTGATGCCCCCGGCAGCCCGCAGAATCTCCGCCACTACTGCCGCCAGCGACTCGGCCCCATCCCGATCCTCCGAAGTCGCCAACGGCAACCCCGTGGCGTCGGTCAACACGACCGTCCCAAAGCCCTCTTGTTGACTGAGATTTCTAATAATGTCTTGCACCGCTTTCATTATATCATCAGGCTCCTTGTGCCTTGAGCTTGTACTGCACATAAATCAACAACATCCGCATCGCGCCCTGCAACGTCTCCGGGACGCCCTCGCCTCGGACGGCGACGGCCTCGAAGGTGGGGACTTTGCCGAGCCGCAGCGCTTGCGCTAGATCCGTCACCGGCAGCGCGTCGGGCAGATCGCGCTTGTTGAATTGCACCACCAGCGGCATCGTCTTGAGCGGGCGCTGCATCCGCGTCAACTGCTGCTGCATATCCGCCCACGCCGCGAGGTTGTCCTCCATCCGGCTGGCCTGGGAATCCGCCACAAAGACCAGGGCATCGGCGCGGCGCAGCACCGCCTCGCGCGTCGATTCGTAGTAGACCTGGCCCGGCACGGTGTACAGGCCGAATTTGGGCGTCAGCCCGGCGACCTGGCCCATCTCCAGTTGCATAAAGTCGAAGAAGATGGTGCGGTCTTCGTGCGTGTTGAGCGTGAACAACTCGCTGCGCGCCCCGGCTTTGGAGCGCGCGTGGATTTGCTCCAGATTCGTCGTCTTCCCGCTCAACGCCGGGCCGTAGTAAACGATGTTAAGGTCAAGCTCGCGTTTTTTCCAGTGGATGAACATTGAGGTCTCCTGATTATTTTGCAGAAGTCACGCTTCGTGAAACGTCAGGCGTCAAACGTCAAGCGTGAAACGTCAAGGTTTTGATTTCACGCTGATAGTGTATCAAAAACCGCCTCGCGCGTTACATCCGCGCTGGTTTCTCCCTCTCGAATGGCCTGAAGCAGGCTCCAATCTTCCAGTGCCTCCTGAAATAAAGCCTCGGCCAGGTCTTGCCGCTCCTCAAAAATCTCCAGAAGCGCCTGTTTTACGATGTCCTTTAGCTGTTTTTCCTCTAAATTCAACGTTATCATCGTCCACCTCGTCTTCAAACCATCGATTTGACGCTTGACGTTTCACGTTTCACGCTTCACACCCCTATTGTACACCCATCCGCTCTCGCCGCCACAGCTCACGCGCGCGGCAGCCGCACCGTGAACGTCGTCCCTTGCCCCACCTCGCTCGTCACAGCGAGATCGCCGCCATGCTCCTGGACGATGCGATAGCAGATCGCCAACCCTAGCCCCGTCCCCTGCTCGCCCTTCGTCGTGAAGAACGGCTCGAAGAGGCGCTCGCGCACCTCTGGCGGGATACCGTGACCGGTATCCGACACCTGCGCGACGACGTGACCGTTCTCCGGGTGCGCGCATACCGTCAGCTTGCCGCCTTCGGGCATCGCATCTCGCGCGTTGACCACCAGGTTCATAAAGACTTCGCTCAACTGGTCGTAGGCCGCCAGCACGGTGGGCAACGGGGCTTGCGCATCAAAGGCT
>SLSP01000448.1 GCA_007130345.1 Thermoflexales bacterium | reverse complement strand
TCACGGTGACGACGCGGTAGCCGAGCGACTCTCACACCACGACCCCGATCACATACAGCGCCAGCGCGGTGAGCAGCGGCACGCTGAGGTTGTCCGTCCCCGCCGGGGAGACGGCCTCGGCGGCGGTGGCGACGATGGCACCGACGGCGCTGCTTAACAGAAGCGCGCCGGGCGCGAGGGCCACGCTGTGCGGGCTGAGCGCGGAACCGGGGAGCAAGGTCAGCGTCAGGCCGATGGCGCAGAAGCTGAATCCGAGCATCGCGGCGGAGCCTTCCCAGGTGCGGGTGTGGCCCAGGACGGTGTACGTGTGCCGGCCCACGTACCGCCCGACGATGCTCGCCATCCCGTCGCCCCAGGTCAGCGCCATCACCGCCGCCGCCGCGAGGGGGACGCGATCCACGCTGCCGTCCGTCCGCCAGAGTAGGGCAAAGAGCAGCGTGATGGAAAGCGCGAAGTAGACTGTCCCCGGCGTTGAAGCCTCGTCGTCCATCGCCTGGAAGAGCTGTTGGCGATAGAAGATGTAGTTGAGGACGATGAACGTGGCGAAGGGGATGATGCCGTAGCGCGCGTGGTCGAAGAGCGCCAGGATGCCCCAAATCCACATCCCCGCGCCGATGTGGATCAGCTTGCGGGTGAGGAAGTGGGGCCACCGGAACCGCTTACCGAGGCCCTCGACGGCAAACAGCAGCCCGAAGGCGTAGAGATAAGATGCGACTAATCCGATGATGTCGTTGGTGGTCATAGGGTCATCTCCGAAAACAAGGGGTTGTGTTGCGTATTGCGTGTTTTTTTTGTCACGCAACACGCAACACGCAACACGCAATAGCCTTATCCTAGCGCCCGATCCAAATCCGCCACAATATCCTCGATGTCTTCCAGGCCGACGGCGAGGCGCACGAGGCCGTCGGTGATGCCGGCGGCGGCGCGGGCGGCGCGGGGGACGCTGCGATGGGTGGTGCTGGCGGCGTGGGTGATGAGCGTGCGCGTGTCGCCGAGGCTGACGGTGCGCGTGATGAGTTGCACGCCGTCGAGGAGGCGCACGCCCGCTTTTGTGCCGCCCGCCAGTTCGAAGACGACCACGCCGCCGCCCCCGCCGGGCATCTGTTGCCGGGCCAGCGCGTGCTGGGGATGCGCCGCGTGCCAGGGATAGCGCACCCAGGCCACGTCGGGCCGCTCGCTCAACCACTCGGCGACGCGCAGGGCGTTGGCGTTATGGCGGGCCATCCGCAGCGGGAAGGTCTCGATGCCGCGCGCGATGAGCCAGGCGTTGAAGGGCGCGATGCAGCCGCCGAATTTGCGGATCGCGCCTTTGCGCGCGCGCGTGATGAAGTCGCTCGAACCGGCGACCGCGCCGCCCATCGCGTCACCGTGACCGCCGAGGAATTTGGTGGCGGAGTGGATGACCACGTCGATGCCCAGGTCGAGCGGGCGCTGGTTGTACGGCGTGGCGAAGGTGTTATCCACCAGCGTGGTCACGCCGTGGGCGCGGGCGACGTTGGCGATAGCGGCCAAGTCGTTGAGGCCCAACGTCGGATTGCCGGGCGATTCCAGGTAGATGGCGCGGGTGGCGGGCCGGATGGCGGCGGCGAAGTTGCCCGGATCGTCCCCTGCCACTTCTGTGACCGTGATGCCGTAACGCGGTAGCTCCTCGGCGATGAGGTGGTAGGTTCCGCTGTAGAGGCCGGTCGTGGCGATGACGTGATCCCCGGCCTGGAGCGCGGTTAGCAGCGCCGCGCTCACCGCGGCCATGCCGGAGGCGGTGGCGACGGCGGCTTCTGCGCCTTCCAACGCGGCGATCTTGTGCTCCATCAGCGCCAGGGTGGGATTGCCCCAGCGGGTGTAGATGGGCAGCGCCTCGGTTTCGAAGGCGCGGGCGGCCTCTTCCGCGCTGTGGAAGCGGTAGGTGTTTGTCAGATGCAGCGGCGGCGCGACGTCGCGGGTGTCTTCGTCGCCGGCGTGAATCGCGCGGGTGTGGATTCCCCAGGTTTTTGTCATGGTGATCGTCCTTTGGGTGGTTGGGATAATGTGAGACGTGAAACGTCAGGCGTGAAACGTCAAACGTGAAACGTCAAACGTCAAATCTTCAATGCGAGACAACACGTAACACGCAACACGCAACAGTCTCACGCCAGCGAGTCCAGTTCCTCATAGCGGTTGGTGACGACGGCGAGGAGTTCGTTGCGGAGGGCGGTGCCGGTCAGGTTGCGGTTGTCGGTTTTGCGGATGCGGCGGGCGAGTTCGTCGTCGTGGAGCACGCCCTGTATCCATAGCTCGAAGTCGCCGCGTTCCAGGTGGCGGGCCAGGGCGTCCGGGGGGACGTCGCGCAGGGCCTCGCGGAATTCCCACAGGTTGGCCGCCGAGATGCTCAGGTAATTCTCGTCAGTGCCATAGAAGTAGAAGCGTTTGGGTTCTGGCAGCGGCGCGCGCAGGTATTTGTGCAGGTGGCGGATGTGGGGGATGGCGCGTTGGCCCACCTGGAATTTGATGAGGCGCGTTTCGGGCGAGGGCCAGGGCTTGGTGGGACTGGGGCACAGGAAGGCTTGCCCTTTGGTCAGGGCGGGAAGTTCCTCCAGCACGCGCTGGCCCTCGGTGCAGTGACTCAGGCGCGGCGCGATGGTCTCCAGTTCTTCGGGCAGGCTCAGGCGGGTGAGCAGCCAGTGATCCAGCGCGGCCAGCAGCTTGGGCGCGATGAGGCTCGGTCGGTAGCTGATGACGCTGAATCCGCCCCAGCGCATCGCCTCCAGGAACAGGTCGGTGAGCGGGCCGCCTTCTCGCGGGCAGAGATTCTGGATCTCATCCACCAGAAAGCAGTGCGGGCGTCCGCGCCGGATGCGCAGGCTGCGCAGGGCGCGGAGAAATTCCATCACATACTCGATGCGCTCTTCGTAGGTGTACATCGAGAGGTCGAGCACCAGGCTGTTGACGTTCCACTCGGTGAAGTTGAGCACGTCCTGCACGGCGGGGAGCGGTGTTTCTGGCCCGCCGAAAAGCAAAGTGCGCGGCGACGCGCTTAGTCCCCGGTAATCGCCTTCGGGATCGATGATGCACATCTGATAGCCTTGCTTGAGCATCTCTTCGGCCATCAGCCCGGCGAGCCAGGATTTGCCGCTGGTACTGGCCCCGAAGATGCCCATATTGTTCTGTACCAGGGCGAAGGGGTCGAGGTAGACGGGGATGCCGCTCATCCGCCGGCCTAGGCGTAGGCGGCGTTGAGGGCGCGGTTCGCGTTGGGGCACGCGCCCGTCCAGCAGATCGTTGATGAGGGCCTGCACGCCGGTGCCGTTGGGATGCGGGAGCACCACGTCGGCGAGGGCCTTGAGGGTGGGGCGAGCGTTGGAGACGGCGGCGGATAGCTCGGCCACGTCGAAGAGGCTGCGGTCGTTTTCTGCGTCGCCGCAGGCCACCACGTTGCGCGGCGAATAGCCCAACTCGCGCAGGGCGTACAGCAGCCCGCTGCCCTTCGTCGCGCCTTGCGGGAGCACCATCACCGAGTTGAGGTTATATTCCATATTGGCCCCGCTCTTCACCTCGCGCAGCGAGCGCAGAACTTCGCGGTCGTGCGGTTCGTGGGTGGCGACGATAGCCATCCCGCGCTCCAGGGGGACGCTGCGCGCTTCCAGGCGCGTCAGCAGCAGCGGATCGAGGCGTCCGAAGGGCAACAGGACGGCGTCGCGTCGGGGGAAGTAGACCACGGCCCCGTTTTCCGCGACGATAGCCTCGCACAAGTCGGCGAAGGGGCCTTCGGCCAGGAAGGTGTCCAGCGTTCGGCCCGTCACCAGGATCAGGATGAGGCCGGCGGTTTTGGCCTCGCGCAGCATCTTGAAGACCTGCGGGGGGACGTGCCCGGCTTCGGCCAGCGTGCCGTCCAGGTCGCTGGCGATGACGATGAGATGCGCGGATTTGCGCCGGTCGAGCATCATCTTGAGCGAGGGCTTGGGGACATCCGCCACATGATGCTCTGGGGCCGACGGCCGTGGCACCGGCGGCTGGCTGAGGATGCGCTCGACGAGGCGCAGGATGTCTTGCAGGCGGAAGGGCTTGGGCAAATAGGCGTCGGCCAGCACGCGGGCGCGCTCCTCGACTTCTGGCGAGCCAAAGGCGGTGATGAGGATGCTGCGCGTTTGGGGCGTGATCTGATGGACGCGCTCCAGCAGATCCAGCCCATCGATGCCGGGCAGTCGTAAATCCGAGATAACCAAATCGAAGGGGCGCTCGTGCAGGCGTTCCAGGGCCAGTTCGCCGGAGGCGATGGTCTCGACGTGATAGCGCCCGTTCTTGTGGAAGCCGAGCGCGCGATTGAGCGCTCTGGCAATGCCTTGCGCGTCTTCGATGATCAGGATATGGGCCGTCTTCGACTCTGGACTCATGACGCGATCCTTTCCTTTTTTGATGCGGGGTCTGCACGCGGCAGCAGCAACTCGAAGGCCACGCCCTGGTCATCGGGCAGGTTGGCGGCGGAGAGGGTGCCTTCGTGCTGCTGGACGATGTAATGGCTGATGAACAGGCCCAATCCTGCGCCGGTGGGTTTGGTGGTGAAGAACGGTTCGAAGATGTGGGTCAGGTGATGGGGCGGGATGGGCGGGCCGGTGTTGGTCAGGGTCAGGCTGACGTAGCCGTCTATCTCCTGCGCGGTGATCGTGAGGAGGCCCCCATCGGGCATCGCTTCTATCGCGTTGAGGATGAGGTTGAGGAGCACCTGATCGATCTGCTCTACCGCGCCGAAGACCGGGGGGAGGTCGGCGGAGATGTCGATGGTGATCTCCACGGCGGCCTTCTGCGCCGACTGTTTGACCAGATCGGCGGTTTGCCGCACATGATCCCGGAGAGCGATCTCCTGATAGGTGGCCTTGTTCGGCTGCGTGAAACTCAAAATCCGCCGGGTGATCTCGATGAGTCGCTCGACTTCGCGGTGAGAGATCTTCAGCGCGTCGCCTCGCTCGTCGGGTTCCAGGGGGAAGTCGATGAGCAGTTCCAGGTTGTTCTGGATGGCCTGCAACGGGTTCTTGATCTCGTGGGCCAGGGTGCCGGTGATGTGGCCCATCGCGGCCAATCGCTCGGTGCGCAACATCAACTGCTCCATCTTCTTCTGCTCGGTGACATCCTGGGCCGCGCCGATGATGCGTACCACGCGGCGCGCATCCTCATCCCACACGGGATGGTTGCGCGTGTTCAGCCAGCAGATGTGGCCGTCCGGCAGTTGCAGCCGGAGTTCGGTGATGGCCGGTTTGCCGGAGATCAGCGTGTCCAGCGCGGCGTGCAGTTCGGCGACGTCATCCGGGTGAATCCACTGTTGCCAGTGCGTGTCCGGGGACTCTGACGATGCGAGCAGCCCATTGAAGCGGTCGAAGGCGCCGGTGATCCACTCGCGCTTTAACTCGCCGGCGGGCGTGATCTCGAAGGCGTAGGCCACGTCGGAGATGATGTCGGAAACGATGTGGTAGCGCTCCTCGGATTCGCGCAGGGCGGCCTCGGCTTGCTCGCGCTCGTGGATTTCGCGTTGGGCGTCCTGGTAAAGCTGCGCGTTGGCGATGGCGACGGCGATCTGCGAGGCCAGCGTCTTCATCACCACCACGTCGTTCTCGTCGAAGGCATCGCGCTCTGGGCTTTGCATGTCCAGGACGCCGAGAACCTCGCCGCCCATCCGCAAGGGCACGCTGAGTTCGGCCTGGGTGGGGATCACGTCGGGGTAGAAGTTGACATAATGCGGTTCCTCCTCCACGCGGTTTGCGAGCAACGTCCGTCCGTGCAATCCCACCCAGCCGACCATCCCGGCCCCCAGTTTGATGCGGTGTTCCAGCGGGAAAAGCTCCGCGAAGTCGCCAGAGCGGGCGCGCATCACCAACTCGCGGTCATCATTATCCAGCGTGAAGATGCCCACATGGTGGTATCTGAAGGTGGTCTGCACCAGCGAAGTCACGCGGTCGAAGACCTCTTCCAGTTCCAGCACCGAGGTGATTTTGCCGGCGATGTCGTTGAGCAGGGCCAGTTGCGCCACCCGGTGTTCCAGCGTCTGCTCGGCGCATTTGCGCTCGGTGATGTTGCGGCTGATGGTGGCGACGGCGGTGACGCGGTTTTCCTCATCGCGCACCGGGTAGATGTGATCCTGGAACCAGAGGGGGCCGCCCTGCCACTCGACGCAGTTTTCGGAGGATAGGGCCTGCTCGCTGGCGACGACCTGGTGGATGCGCGTTATAATGCGGTTGCCGATGTCCGGCCCAAAGATGTCGATGGGGGTCTTGCCGATGACGTTGTTCAGTTGGATGCCGTAATGTTCGGGGCAGTTGTAGTACAGATACCGCCCTTCTAGGTCTTGTAGGACGATGATGTCGTCCGCGCTTTCCACCAGCATCCGCAGCCGCTCTTCACTTTCGCGCAGCGCGGCCTCGGCATATTGCTGATGCGTGATGTCGGTGGTCACGATCAGGTGCGCGCAATGCGGGCCTTCGCCGGGAAGGGCGGTGTAGCGATTGCGGATCAAGCGCCGCGTGCCATCGGGACGCACAATCCAGAACTCCGTCTGGTTGGGGAAGGGCGTGTCATCGTCCGTCGCCGTTCCGCCGCGCGCGCGATCTTCCGGCGCGATGAAATCCACAGACGAAAGCTGTTGATACGCTTCTTCGGTATAGCCGAAGATCGCTTGCGCGCGGTCGCTGGCGTAGACAACGCGGTCATCTTCGAGCAGCGTCAAGCCGTCCTGCATTGTTTGCACCAGGCTCCGGTACAGCGACTCGCGCTCCTCAAGGGTTCTCTCTATCTGCTTCTGCTCGGTGATGTCCAGAATGATGCCCACCAGGCCGCCCAGGGTCCCATCGGCCTGCTCGAAGGTGGCTTTGTGGAAGATCACGTTGTGCTGCGAATCGTCGGCGTGCTGCACCGAGGCTTCGTAAACCTGGACGCCGCCGCGCGCGAAGAGTTCGTCGTCCATCACCTTGTAGCGGTCGGCCAGTTCCGGGGGCGAGATGCCGTACACGGATTGGCCGATAATCTCCTCTTTGGCGCGGCCCAGGTAGGTCTCGAAAGCCTGATTACAGCCCTGGTACACGCCCTCGGCGTCTTTGTAGAAGATAGGCACCGGGATACTGTCAAGCAAGACTTGCATAAAGCGGAGTTGCTCTTTGTAGCGGCGCTCGGACTCGCGGAGGGCTTGCTCCGTGTGGGCGTAGCGTTCTAGCTCCGCGTTGGCCTTGCGATACAGCGCGTCGATCTGGCGCAGCACGATATACGCGCCGCCGGTCGCCACCAGGCTGCTGAAGACGATGGTGACGATGTGGGATTGCCACAGGGTGATATTGGGGAAGACCCACTGCTTGATGAGTTCGTAAAGCGTCATCAGCACCAGGGTCAGCCCGCCGATGGTGCCGAGCCGGCGGAGCATCGCGGGGCTTTCGCGGGGTTGCTGTGAGTTCGAGCGCATATCCGTTTCTTCTCCTGTGCTATACTTCCGGGTATGGGGTATACTTTCAGTGTAGCATGCTCTAGGGTAAGGGGCAAACTAAAACCTTAGACCTGACAGGTTTTCAGAACCTGTCAGGTCGCAAGTTCACAAGACCTAGTACAGCGCGGCATAAATAACTCCCCAGTTAAACTTGCTTGAAGG
>SLSP01000150.1 GCA_007130345.1 Thermoflexales bacterium | reverse complement strand
CGGCCCGCGTGGCGAAGTCCTGCTTCCGGCTATTGAGGACGTGATCCGCAGCATCGACTTCGAGGCGCAGCGGATGGTGATCCACCCGTTACCGGGTCTGCTCGGCGACTGAAGGATGCGGCACGCTTCACGCATTAGACCAACCACCTCAAAATAAACCATACCCATCTGTGCAATGCACGGGGTAAGCGCGTTAAGCGCTGCCCCGTGATTTTGTGATAGGGAGCGCTGATGCAGAAGAATCTCAAATACTGGCTCGGCTTTAATCTGGTGCGCGGCATCGGGCCGATGCGTTTGCGCGTGTTGATAGACCACTTTGGCGGCATCGAGGCGGCGTGGCACGCGCCCGAAGCCGCGTTGCGAGAGCTGCGGTTGGATCGGCGCGCGACGCGCAATCTGCTCAAGGTGCGCCACCAGGTCGATTTGGACACCGTTATCGAGCGGATGACGCGCGTTGGCGCGCACGCCCTGACCTGGGACAGCCCCGACTATCCCGCCGCGCTGGCGCTCCTGGACGACGCTCCCCCGGTGCTCTACGTGAGGGGCACGCTCACGCCCGCTGATGAGTGGGCGGTGGGCATTGTGGGCACGCGGAAGGTCTCGGTCTATGGGCGCGAGGTGACGCACCGCATGGCGCTGGGCCTGGCGCAACACGGCGTCACGGTGGTCAGTGGGCTGGCGCGCGGCGCAGACGGCATCGCGCACAAGGCCGCGCTGGAAGCCGGCGGGCGCACTATCGCCGTGCTCGGCTCCGGCCTCGATAATATCTACCCCGCAGAACATCGCAAGCTGGCGGACGCCATCGCCGAACAGGGCGCTGTCGTCTCCGATTATCCTATGGGCACGCGCCCCGAAGCCTCCAATTTCCCGCCACGCAATCGCATCATCAGCGGATTGAGCCTGGGCGTGATCGTGACAGAGGCCGGGCTGCGCAGCGGCGCGCTCATCACGGCGGATTTCGCCGCCGACCAGGGACGCGAGGTCTTCGCTGTGCCCGGTAGCATCCTCAGTCCCGGATCGGCGGGATGCAATCGCTTGCTGCGCGATGGCGCCCACGTCCTCACCGAGGTGCGGGACGTGTTAGAGACGCTCAACCTGGATCAACTGGCGGAGAAGCAACAGGCGCGGATGATCCTGCCGGAGAACGCTACCGAAGCGACAATTCTGGATGAACTGAGCGCGGAGCCGCATCACCTGGACGACCTCTCACGGCAGGCGGGGCTGCCGGTGGCGACGGTCAGCAGCACGCTGGTGATGATGGAGCTGAAGGGCATGGTGCGGCAGGTGTCGCCGCTGCACTACGTGCGGGTGCGGGAAGCGGGCGAAGTGTACGAAGTCGCGCCGAAAAATTCGACGAAAATCGAGAATGAGGGAGGTTAGCTGTGGTTGACAATCTGTACGCTTTGATTATGGCCGGCGGCGGCGGGACGCGCTTGTGGCCGATGAGCCGCCAGGCCCACCCCAAGCAGATGCTCAAGCTGGTGGGGGATCGCTCGATGTTCCAACTCGCGGTGGATCGGCTGGTGCCGCTGCTGCCCCACGCGCGCATCCTGGTGGTGACTGCCGGGGAGCAGGTCGAAGGGTTGGCGGCGCAGGTTCCGGAGTTGCCCCGCGAGAATTTCATTGTGGAGCCGCTGGGGCGGGGGACGGCCTCGTGCATCGGGCTGGCGGCGCTGCATCTGCACCGGCGCGATCCCGGCGCGGTGATGGCCGTGCTGACCGCCGATCACTACATCCGCCGCACCGACCGCTTCCGCGAGGTGTTGCGCGCGGCGCATCAGGTGGCGGAAGAAGGGTATCTGGTCACGCTCGGCATTGAGCCGACGCACCCGGCGACGGGCTACGGCTATATCCGCCGGGGTGCGGGGCTAGGGCAGGCGGGCGACTTCGACTATTACGCGGTGGAAGCGTTCGTGGAGAAGCCCGATGCGGAGCGCGCGCTGGCTTTCCTGGCGGCGGAGACCTATGCCTGGAACAGTGGCATGTTCATCTGGCGCACTCAGGTCATCCTGGACGCTATCGCCGGCCTGATGCCCGACCTAGACGCGACGCTGACCGCTCTGGGCGCGGCCCTCGACGCGGGCGAGTACGCCTCCGCGCTGGCCGAGCGTTGGCCCGCGCTGAAGAAAGAGACCATCGACTACGGCATTATGGAGCGGGCGGAGCGTGTCGCCGTGATCCCGGTGGATTTGGGATGGTCGGATGTGGGCGCGTGGGACGCGGTGATGGCGTTGCGCGACGCCGACGACGCGGGTAACGCGCTTTCCGGCGACGTGATCGCTTTGGACACGGAGAACTCGATGATCATGGCCGAGGGGCAACGGCTCGTCACCGCCATTGGGGTACGCGATCTGGTGGTGGTGGACACGCCCGACGCGCTGCTTATCAGCCGCCGCAATCAGACGCAGCGCGTGCGCGACGTGGTGCAACGGCTGCGTGAAGCCGGGCGGGACATTCTGCTGTAATGGGTGGATTTTTCGCTGACTTGACAGACTGGCAACTTTCCTTTATCATTCCGTGCCGTAAGGTCATAGGTCGTTAGCGAGCACAGGTGGTACATGACAGAACAGAATAAAATCGAAGCCTATTGTGTAAAATGCAAGGAAAAGCGGGAGATGGCCCAACCAACTCCCGTCTTTACTGCCAAAGCGCAGCCCGCCACGCGCGGGATTTGCCCGGAGTGCGGGACGAATATGTTCCGCATGGGCCGGACGGCGATGCACGAGGGAATGACGCCGCCGCCCAAGCCCAAGCCGCCCAAGCCGACGGGTAAGCTGGTGATTGTGGAGTCGCCGACTAAGGCGCGCACCGTGGGTCGCTTTTTGGGGAAGGGCTACATGGTCAAGGCGTCGGTGGGGCACGTGCGGGACTTGTTGCGCTCGCAGCTTTCGGTGGACGTGGAGAACGACTTCGAGCCGAAGTATCGGGTTCCCAACGAGAAGCGGGCCGTGGTCAAGGAGCTGGCGGCGGCAGTCAAGAAGTCGGCGGACGTCTATCTGGCGACTGACCCCGACCGCGAGGGTGAGGCCATCGCCTGGCATCTCAGCGAGGTGCTGGACGTTTCTCAGGAGCAGTTGCACCGGGTCGTCTTCCACGAGATCACCAACGAAGCCGTGGCCGAAGCCTTCTCGCATCCCCGCGAGATTAACCTCGATCTGGTGGACGCGCAACAGGCGCGGCGCATTTTGGATCGGCTGGTGGGCTATAACCTGAGTCCGCTGCTGTGGCGCAAGGTGCGCAGTCGCCTCTCTGCCGGACGGGTACAATCCGTGGCGTTGCGGCTGATCGTCGAGCGCCAGCGCGAGATCGAAGCCTTCGAGCCGGACGAATACTGGACTATCGACGCCGAGTTGAAGCCGCATACTGAAGATGCCTCGCGGGACAGCGAGATCGTCACGGCCCGGCTGGCTAAAATCCGGGACGAGAACTTCGAGCTTTCCAGCGAGGACGAGGTGCGCCCGCACCTGGAAATCCTGGAAAAGGCGGAGTACACGGTCTCGAAGGTCAAGCAGGGCAAGCGGAAGCGCCGCCCATCGGCCCCGTACACCACCAGCTCAATGCAACAGGAGGCCACGCGCAAGCTGCGCTTCACCGCGCGCAAGACCATGCGCATCGCGCAACAGCTCTATGAGGGCGTGGACATCGGCGATGAGCAGGTGGGGTTGATCACGTATATGCGCACGGACAGCACCAACGTCTCCAAGCAGGCGCAGGAGCAGGCGCGGGAGTACATCAAGGATCGCTACGGGTCGGAGTTTATGCCGGCCAAGCCGCCGGTCTACAAGACGAAGGCGAAGGCCGCGCAGGAAGCGCACGAGGCCATCCGCCCTACCGGGGTGCTGCGCACGCCGGATTCCATCAAAGCGTACCTGACCCGCGACCAGTTCCGGCTGTACGACCTCATCTGGCGACGGTTTGTCGCCAGCCAGATGAACCCGGCCAAGTACGACACCATCCGCGTAGAGATTCTGGCGGGCATCGGTGAGGAAAAGCCCTATCTGTTCCGGGCCTCTGGTTCGATTTTGCGCTTCCCCGGCTTCCTCGTCCTCTACGAAGAGAGCCTGGAAGATGATGTGGAGGCGGAAGTCGAGCGGACGATCCCGCCGCTGACGGTGGATCAGTTGCTTGACCTGCTCAAGCTCCTGCCGGAGCAGCACTTCACGCAGCCGCCACCGCGCTACAGCGACGCGACCTTGATCCGCACGTTGGAGGAGTACGGGATCGGGCGGCCTTCGACTTACGCCTCGATCCTCTCGACGCTCCAGCAGCGGGGGTACGTGGTGCGCGAGCGGCGGCGCTACGAACCCACCGAGACCGGGGTGCTCGTCAACGACCTGCTGGTGGAGAACTTCCCGGATTTGATCAACGTGGACTTCACGGCAAAAATGGAATCACAATTGGATGACATTGCCGAGGGCGATCAGGAATGGGTCAGCCTGATGCACGAATTCTACGGCCCTTTTGCCCAGGCGCTCAAGAAGGCCGAGGAAGCCATCCCCAAAATCGAGCAGATCGAGTATGTGGGGCGCGACTGCCCGGATTGCGGCGAACCCCTAATCATCCGCTGGGGGCGCTACGGTAAGTTCATCGGGTGTCCGGGTTTCCCCAAGTGCCGCCACACGGAACCCTGGCTGGAAAAGATCGGGGTGACGTGCCCGGAATGTGAGGGCGGCGACATCGTGGTCAAGCGCACGAAGAAGCGCCGCGTCTTCTACGGTTGCTCCCGGTGGCCGGAATGCGAGTTCACCTCGTGGAAGCGCCCGCTGGCGACGCCCTGCCCGGCCTGTGGCGGGATGTTGGTGGACGCACGCAAGGACACGGTGCAATGTCTGGCCTGCGAAACGGAGTTCTCTCAGGACGCCGTCGAGGCCGAGCAGATGGAGAAGGTCGAAGCCTAAGCGTTGTTGATAGGTTGATGGAGCGCTCCGCGACAGCCTTCTGGGCGAGCGGAGCGCTTTTGGCTGTCAGGGGCTTGCGCCTCTACGTTTTATCGCAATACCGCAAAAGTCACCCTGTTTGGGACACGGATGAACACAGATTTCACGGATAAAACAAAAAAATCCGTGTTTTTCCGTGTAAATCCGTGTCCTTGCTTGTCACAAGGTTAGTTTTGCGCTACTGCGTTTTATCCGTTGAGTTCGTTGCCTATTTTCAGGAGCTATGATGCGAGACATTCGATTACTGTCAGGGGAAGGATTCGAGGAGTATGCCGACATCGCTTTCAACGCCTATCCGGGCTTCCAGATCGCCACAGAAGAAGGCCGCCAGCGGCTCATTGACCGACTAAAGGAATTTCAGGATATTCCCGTCCAGCACATCGTGGGTCTCTACCGCGAAGGCAAGCTCCTGGGCGGGATGCGGTTGTTCGATTTTCGGATGAACATGCTCGGTATCGAAGTCTCTGCTGGCGGCGTGGGGATGGTGGCGGTGGATCTGGTGCATAAGAAAGAACACGTCGCCAAGGAGATGCTGACCTACTTCCACGAACACTACAAAGGACAAGGGGCCAACGTGGTCTTGCTCTACCCTTTCAAGCCAGGGTTCTACTACGCTATGGGCTATGGCTACGGCGCTAAAGTCAGCCAGTATCGCTTCCAACCGGCGGCGTTGCGGAAGGGGTTGGGGAAAGAGCACGTCCGCTTCTTGATCGCTGACGACAAGCCCGCGCTGATGGATTGCTACAATCGTTATCAGGCGCGCACCCACGGGATGATGATACGGTATCCGCCGGAATGGGATGGCTGGTTCAAAAATCTCGGCCTGCAAAACCGCCTGGTGGGATACGAGCGTGATGGCCGCATTGAGGGGTATATCTTCTTCAAGTTCCACCCCCGCCCTGTGGAGAATCTCTTGCGCAACGACATCGTGATCCAAGAGTTCGTCTACACCAGCCGCGCGGCGCTGGCGGGATTGCTGGAATTTCTGCGCACCCAGGCGGATCAAATCGACCGCATCGTGCTGACCACGGCCGATGAGACCTTTCAGCACTTGCTGACCGATCCTCGCAACGAGTGCCAGGACCTCATTCCCTCGGTCTATCACGAGAGCAACGTCCAGGGCGTCGGGCTGATGGTCCGTATCCTCGATGTGGCGGGTATCTTCCGCGACCTGGCCGAGCGGAACTTCAACGGGCAGAGCTGTCGCCTCCGGCTCACCGCGCGCGATTCTTTCTTCCCGGAGAATGACGGGAGCACGCTCATCCACTTTGAGCAAGGCCGGGCGACGTTGCCGGAGGCTGGGGGACACGATGTCGAGGTCACGCTGGACATCGCCGAATTCTCGTCGCTGCTGATGGGCGTTATCGGCTTCAGGCGACTGCATCTCTACGGCCTGGCCGAAATCTCCGATGAAAGCTACCTTGATACCATCCAGCGCATCTTCGCTGTGGAACAAAAGCCGATTTGTATGACGGCTTTTTAGGCTGGTGCCCAACTCCATCACGCATCTCAACTTATTGGCTCTCTGGGATTTCGCCGGACGGTGGGGAGGAGTCATCCTTCGACAAGCTCAGGGGGGACGCCCAGTGCTGAACCGTGTTACAAAACATAACCAGCCCCGCGACCGGGCCTAGTCTTGGAGCATAGGGACGCGCAATGATGAAGCATCCCAAAGCACAGAATCGGCCTAACTGCAAACCGCAATGCTTTCTTGACCTGCCTCAAATTATGCTATACAATGGGTAAGGAACTGACCGCGAAACTCCCACATAGCCCGGAGCCGGGATTGCTCCCCCGCAGGATTTCCGTATCAGCACGCTGGGGAGCAAAAGCCTACTAGGGAAGAGCGGAGTTGCACCACTCTGAAATTGGTGATTGAGATCAAA
This sequence comes from Thermoflexales bacterium, assembly GCA_007130345.1. Lineage (GTDB taxonomy): Bacteria > Chloroflexota > Anaerolineae > B4-G1 > SLSP01 > SLSP01. The sequence continues at coordinate 830 of SLSP01000150.1, read as the reverse complement.
TATGCGACAAGCAATTATCCAGGTTGCCTTGGTCGTTCGGGACTACGACGAGGCTATCAACTTCTACTGCCAGAAGCTCCATTTCACACTGGTCGAAGATTCCTACCAACCAGAACAAGACAAGCGATGGGTTGTCATAACTCCTCCTGGCTCGAACGGTGTCAGCCTTCTATTGGCTCGCGCTTCAACACCCGAGCAAGAAGCGTTCATTGGAAACCAAACAGGAGGACGTGTTTTCCTCTTTCTTAATACCGATGACTTCTGGCGCGACTACAAGGAGATGCTTTCGGCTGGAATACACTTTGTTCGGGAACCAAAGAATGCCAACTATGGAACAGTAGCCGTCTTTGAAGACTTGTATGGGAACTTGTGGGATCTCATCCAGTCCAATAGCCACAGACTAACTCGGCTGTGCTGAAAAAAACGGGTCTTCGGAGATTCGTGGGGTATGTTTGAAATGTTCGGCTCTCTGGGATTTCGCCGGACGGTGGGGAAGAATCATTCCGAGCGTAGCGTAGTCGAGGAATCTCCACGGTGGGGAGAGAGACCCTTCGACCACGATCAGGGTGACGCCCAGTGCTGAACCCTACCGTTAGCCGCCCTTCCTCAACCCACAGGCCGGAAGCTGCGCAGCTTCCGGCCTTGCCCTTCCTTCCAGCTTGCCGTATACTACCCGCGTTACAAATTCACCGTTTACAGGGAGACCTTAATGCCCGATCCCATCCGCGTTTACACCAACACGCTCAAGCAGAGCCTCGCCACCGGCGCGGCGACGGAACACACGCATCGCCCGGCCCTGGCCGCCTTGCTGGCAAGCCTCGCGCCGGGCG
>SLSP01000515.1 GCA_007130345.1 Thermoflexales bacterium | reverse complement strand
GCGGCTTCTACGGCGCGATGCCCTCGCCCGAACACTACGTCCGCTCGATGCAGGTGGGCGTGATGACGTCGCACACGCGCTTCCACGGCACGACGCCCCGCGAGCCGTGGGCCTTCGGCGAGGAGGCCGAGGCCATCACGCGAGAATGGCTGGCGTGGCGCTATCGCCTGCTGCCCTACCTGGAAGCGTGCGCCGTCGAAGCCCGCGCGACCGGCCTCCCCGTGATGCGCGCGATGCCGCTGGCCTTTCCCGACGATCGGGTGGCGCGCGCCTTCGAAGAGCAGTACATGCTCGGCCCCGCGCTCTTCGTCGCGCCGGTGCTGGCGGATGGCGGCGAAGTTGAGTTCTACCTGCCGCGCGGCATCTGGTACGACATCTGGACGGGCGAGCGCGTCGCGGGCGGGCGGACGCTGACGCGCACCATCCCGCTGGACAAGCTGCCCATCTACGGGCGGGAGGGCTACCTGCTGCCCCTCGGCCCGGCAGTGCAGCACGTCGGCGAGTTGGAACCGGGCGTGCAGCTTGAGGAAATCTGGGCCTTCGGGCCGCCCCGCTTTGGCCTCACCTTTGAGACCACGCGCATCGACGTGGACGAAGCCGGGCACCTGGTGAACTTGCCCGGCGACGTGACGGTGCATTATTGGCGAGGGGATATGTGAGGCGTGAAACGTCAAACGTCAGGCGTCAAACGTGAAGATCACTTCCCCCAAATTTTGCTATCTGCCATTTGCAAGGAGAATATTATGAGTGAGAAGAAACATCTGTATATCTTGTGGACAACCGACAACGTCATCACGGCGGAAAAGATGGTCTTTATGTACGCGATGAACTCGATGAAGTTCGGCTGGTGGGAGCAAGTCACGCTGGTGATCTGGGGCGCGACGGCGAAGCTGGTCAGCGAGAACATCGATATGCAAAGCTTGGTCAAAGGCGCAATGGAACGCGGTATCTACGTCACCGCGTGCAAAGCGTGCGCCGATGAGTTGGGCGTCACCGCGTCCCTGGAAGCCCTCGGCGTGGATGTGCAATATCTCGGCATCGCGTTGACCCACGTACTCAAAAGCGACGAGGTGTTACTGACCATCTAACAAGTGTTTTTACGAGGAGATGCGGAATGAAAGCGAAATTGACAAATCGCTGGATATGGGGGCTGATTTTCTGTTGTCTGATCACTATTGGCACAAGCCTATTTGTGTTGGCCGAATTCGTACCAGAGCAAACCTTGACGCCGCGCGTGTTCTTGCCCCTGGTACGCCGCGCCGAATCTTTGCCTCCCTCTCCCCCTGAAGATAAGAATGATGTCCCCTCTTACGTGAATTACTTCCGTGCGGTGGCTGGTTCTCCGGCGGTAACGTTTGACGTGGTGCTGAAGGATAACTGCTACCAACATGCCCAGTATATGGCGGAAGAGAATCATCTGACGCACAATCAATGCACGGATAGCCCTTGGCACACGGCGTCCGGGCAGATTTGCGCGCAGCATGGCAATGCGTGGTTAGGTGGAGCTTCCTCGCGGCCCTACTGGGAACCTTATCACTCTATCGACTGTTGGATGAGATCGGTAGGCCATCGGCTCTGGCTGCTTTACCCAACTACGCCCACCTTCGGGTATGGATTCTACACCGCGAGCAATCACCGCGCGGGCGCGGCGCTGGACGTATTATCCACCTTCAATTCGGGTGCAGATTCCGATTATCCTCACTGGCCCGTGCGCTATCCCGCGCCTGGACAGATAGACGTGCCCGCTACGCAATACCCTATCACGCTCAACTGGCGATACTTCGGCCCCACGCCGACAGTGCATACCACCAGTGTAACGGTCGTGGGGGGCGGGGCCATCGCCCACACCGTGACCACAGAGCTTCCGGTTAATCACAAAGGGATCCACATCGCGCCGGAGACGTTACCCGCGCAGAGTCACATCGAAGTCTCGGTCAGCGGCAACTATGATGGGGAGACCTTCACATACTCATGGTCATTCGCCACAGAGTAGCCGGCCATCGCGCAAGAACTTGAGGGCTGATGAACCGCGAGACGTTGCAACGCTGCTTTTGGCAACCGCTCTATGATCGCTTGGCGCGGAGCTATGATGCTGTGGATTGGTTCACCGGGAACACCACGCACCGCTATCGCCGCCGCGCGCTGCCCTATCTGCCGGAAGCAGGAAGTCGCGTGCTGGAAATCGGCTTTGGGAGTGGCAAACTGCACCTGGAACTGGCCGAGAAGTACTGGACGGCCGGCATTGATCTGGCCCCCGGTATGGTCAGGCTGACGCGGGCGCGTCTCGACAAGGCGGGACTACGCTCTGCCGTGCAAGTGGGCGACGCCCGCGCGCTCCCCTGGCCCGACGCGCACTTCGACGCGGTTGTGAGCACCTTCGCCCTCAGCGCCATCCCCGACATCGAAGCCGCGTTGGATGAGATGACGCGCGTGCTCAAGCCCGGCGGCAAGCTCGTCATCGTCGATGCCGGGCGGTCGGGGACACGTTTCGCCGCCGCGCTGGCGAGCCTGTGGGAGCTATGCGGCGACTATATCCGCGACGAAGTCCCGCTGCTGGAAGCGCGCGGCTTCACCGTCGCGCGCGAGGCGTTTGGGCCGGGCGGCTGCGTCCACGTCGTCGCGGGAACGAAGGGGCGGTAGTAGCTCGGATTGGCAATCCGAGCTACGGTTCATGTCTCCGAGACGGGGACTCCGAGCTTCTGCTCACGAAGCTGAAGGGCCACCACTTGGCAGCCTCCGTGAAGGTCAGTATAATACTTCCACTTGGCGACAAAATCTCGGCAGGTTGCCTGGCTTGGTTCGCCTTCACGGAGGTTGCTGATGGTAAAACTCTCAAAATTGACCACACAAAACTACAAAAATCTGGCGTTAGATGGCGGCCTGGAGCTTCAGTCGCTCAATCTCTTCATCGGGCCGAATGGATCGGGCAAGAGCAATCTGCTCAACGTGCTGCGGTTCCTGAAGGATGCCACGACGCCACCGGCTGACAAATCCAGGGGCGTGACTGGCTTCGAGGATGCGGTCAGTAGATTAGGCGGGCCGAGAATACTGGATGCGACGGTGGATGCGCCCGCTAAGGTTGATTTTGCCTACAGTTTTGATGCTCCTGAAAATTGCAACCTGTTTCTTACCCTGGCTGTGCGTGGCAACTACGTCAACTTGTCCGGGGAAAAATTGACGGCTGATACAGAGGCTATTGTAGATTATTACAGGCGCGCAGATGATAAAGTATCGGTCACGTCTACATTTATAGCTACACAGTTTTCCCCAAGACAGCCTATCGCATTGCAATATGCGGCTAACGATTTGGCCCTGATGCAGATACCGGCCTTGCTTGAAGGCGGCGATGTTCCCCCGGAAGATATTCCCGTCTACAAAAAACGCCGCCAGCTTTTGGACACCCTGTCACAATGGCGCTTCTACAACGCCAACGATATGAACCTGGACGCTATCCGCCACTCCGAACCCAAACTCGGCCCTGGCGACCGCTTTGTCTCGACTTCTGGGGAAAATTTATCCCTGGTCTTGCACAATTTGACCCAAGAGAGCCTGGATTTTGAAGAACGCATCGACAACGCGATGCGCGCCATCCTCCCCACCACACGCAGAGTCCGGGCGGTAGTTCCAGGGCGCACAACCGTGACCACCGAATGGCATTTCGCCGATGTCCCCACGCCCTTCTACTTAGATGAGATGTCGGATGGCACGGTGCGGATGTTGTGTTGGGCCATCATCTTGCACTCCCCGCGTCTCCCCTCGCTGCTGGTCATCGAAGAGCCGGAGATTGGCCTGCACGTCGCCTGGTTGCGCGTGCTGGCGGAGTGGATCAAGGCCGCCAGTCGCAAGACGCAGGTCATCATCAGCACCCACAGCCCCGATTTGTTGGATTCCTTCACCGACCGAGTGGAAAGTGTGTACGTCTTCAATTCGGCAGAGGGCCATCCGGCGCATTTCGCAGTCAAGCCGCTTGCGCCGGAACGGGTGGCTTCCTGGGTAGAAGAGGGCTGGCAACTGGGCGACCTGTACCGCGTCGGCGATCCGAGCGTTGGGGGGTGGCCGTGGTAGTCTGGCTCTGCGCCGGCGGTGGGGAAGCGGAAGTCGCCGGGTTAGTCCCCTTTCTCAACCGTTATTTTCGCGGCTGTGGATTCAAACGTATGACCCCCATTCTCCAAAAGCCCGGCCCCCGGCCCAACGCGCAGGGCTATGGCAAAACCGGTAAGAGCCTGGCACAACAGATTGAGCGACAACTCACGGAAGCTCTGAAAGCGGGCGAGACGTGCGCGCTGGTGTTAGTCCTGGACGACTTGGATTGCCGTGATGTTGAGCAACAGAAGCAGCTTTTCTACGCCACGTTGGAACGCATTGAGGGCCTTGCCGATGTCCCCAAATTCGTCGGCTTTGCCGCGCCGGAACTGGAAGCCTGGCTCATCGCCGATTGGGATCACACCTTCGCCCGGCACGTGGATTTCCGCAAAGCTCACGAAGCGATGCGCCGATGGTTGAGCCAGGAGCGAAATGTGCCGTTTGCCGCACCAGAAACCTTCAGCCACTATGATGCAGCCAAAGACTCGTGCGCCGACAAGCTCTCGCAGGAGCTCATCGATGCCGCGTTAGAGTACAGCGACACGCACTATTCGAAGGCTACGCATACCCCGGCACTTCTGCGAGATGCGCGGCCCGATGTCATCCGCCGAAAGTGCCCGCTTTTCCGCGAATTGTATACTGCTCTATCGAGCTTCTGCTCACAAAACTGAATCGCTACCGAGCCTCACGGCACCACTCGCAGCACCTCGCTCAGATCCGCCGATTCCCAATAGCCCGACGAGACGGCGACGTTACGCCACGCTTTGGGCGGCAGCACCACCGTGAGCGTCCCATCCTCTTCCAGACGGAACCAGTACCGGTACTCGAACATCACCCGGTCGTCGCTGTCGGGCGTTGGGCGGAAGAAGACGCCCACGTTCAGCGTCTCCGCGTCGTCCAGCGGGCCGCGCCACGCGATCTGCGCCACGTAATCGCCCGCGAAGACCGTCTCCTCCGCCGAGATGCGCCAGCCGATGTCGTAGCTCGCCCCATGCCGCGAGGCATCGTCCAGCAGATAGGCCGCCGAGGTCTCGTTGTTCCACACGTAAGTATAGACGTAGGCGTGCTCCGTGGGATTGGTGACGCGATAGCGCCGTTCAAAGCCCTCGCCCCGCGCGAAGGCGTAAGCCTCCAGGTAAGCGTCGTAAGCGCCCGTGTTCAGCCCCCACATCGCGGCCCAGCGCTGCGGATTGAAGAGGTCGCCCCGCGTCGCCAGGAGCAGCGCGTCGTAGTAGCGCGCCAGGTTGGGATCGGCCAGCCGATTCTCGCCCGTCGTCACCGTCTCCAGGTAGCCCTCCGGTAGCGAGCGCCCGAAGTGCCCGATGACCCACACGGGGTCGGTGGGCGGCAGCCGCGCCAGCAGCGGATCGCCCAGGCCCAGGAGGTCCACCACATGCACCCCCGGCCCGGCGAAGTACCCGTAAAAGCCCACCGAGCCAAGCACCTTGATGGACACGCCGGCCTCGCGCGCGGCCCGCCCGTCGATGGCCCAATCGTGATCCGGCAAGGGATGATCAACCGCCAGATTGCGCAGCAGGCCCGTGTTGCGATAGTAATTGGCGCGCTCATCTTGCACGCTCAACCCCGTGATCCAGGCCGCGTCGCTCCACTGCCCGCCCACCTCGCCGCTGGCCCATAGCGGCGAATAGGGCGCGCTGAGGCCCACCGCCAGCACCAAGATCGCCATCCCCGCGCCGTACACCTTGCGACCGGCCCAGGGCGCGCTCACCACCAGCGCTACCGCCAGCAGGAAGGGCGCGGTGAAAAAGCGCCCGCTCATAAAATCGCCGCCCACGTAGACCACGTAAGCCACGTAGAGCGCGGCCCCCACGGCCAGCGCAGCCCGCCGCCATTCCCGTGCCGCCCACGGGAGCGCCACGCCCACCGCCGTCAGCGTCAGCGTGAGCGGGTCAGCGCGGAGGGAGTTGAGCAGGTAGAACGCGCCCTCGCGCAACAGATCGTGCCGCGCAATCAGGCCCGCGTTCAGCTTGGCGTAAGCCGTGTTGGGGAAGGGGAAGCCGTAGTAGACCAGCGAGAAGACCTCCCAGAGCAAAATCGGCGTCGCGCCGACCAACCCCACGCCCACGGCTTTGAGGTCGCGCAGTTGGACGAGGCCATAGAGCAGCGCCGGAGCATACAGCAAGAAGGTGTCCAGCCGATTCAGCATCCCCAACGCCGCCACAAAGCAGAGCCAACCGTACCGCCGCAGGTCGAGGGTCTCGGTTTCCAGGTAGAGGATGATAAAGAGGATGAGCAGCAGGTGCGTGAGAGGATTCTCCAGCCCGGAGGTAGCGTAATCTACATACGCCTTCGAGAGGGAGAACGCGGCCAGCCCCACGCACGCCATCCCCCACGAGCGCGCCACCCGCGTCGCCAACAGCGCCGCCGTTGCCAACGAGATCGCCAGCGAGAGGAAGAGGCTGGTGAAATAGACCTCGCGTGTGAAGAAACTTAGCAGCGCCATCAAGAACATCCACAGGGGATGGGTATAGGTCTGCACGCGCTCTGCCACGTTCCAGGTGGGGCCGTAGCCGTGGATGACGTTATCGACGGTGCGGAAGGTGATGTAGGCGTCGTCGCACAGCCAGGCATTGCGGACGATCAGCGCGGCGAAGCCCAATCCCAACGCGAGGGCCAGGAAAGCGAGATACCGGGTAAGGGGTGATGAGGACACGTTACAGGAATCGTCGATCACGGCAAAACCTCCTGAAGCACCGGCTGCCCGGCCTCCCAACAATACGTGAAGGGCGCGGCCTCGGCCCAGAAGTCGAGCGCGCCTGCGCGGCGGATGGCGGGCAGCGCGGCGGCCACACTCGCGCGAGAGGGCGCGCCCCGCGTCGCGGCCAGAGCGTCAGCTACGGCCTCGGCAATCACGTAGACCGCCTCATACGTGGGGAGCGCGGCCCGCCCCGGCTCCGGGACGTGCGGCCCGACGGCGACGTAATCCGCGCGCCACGCTTCCAACCCCGGCACATCTCGCGGGAAGGGATACGGCGTGACGAAGCAGCCCTCGGCCTCTGGGGACGTGAAGCTCTCCTCCGCCACGCCGCCAAGCGCGACGAGGGGCAAGCCAGCCTCCGCGTAGATGGGGCCGGCGGCCTCGGTGGTCGCCGGGATGTAATGGCCGATGACGGCCACCACCTCCGCATCGATGGCGAGATTGCGCGCCGCTATCCGCGCCATCTCCACCTCGGCGCGGTCGTCGAAGGCCACCAGCGCCACCCGCCACCCGCCGATGCCGCCGCCGGCGTTGATCTCGCGCGCGGCGAGCCGTGCCGCGTAGACCGCGTCGTAGCCCAGGTCGCGCGCGTGCCCCTCGAAAGGGGCCACCAGGCCGATTTTGAGCACGCGGGGCGCGGGGGGCGGCAGGCAAGCGGAGAGCATCATGACCAACAGGGCGCATCGCAAGATGCGCCCTGTCATCCGCCGCCAGCGAGCCGCCGGCCCGACGCGGTTATTTTCCGAGCAGCGCCAACGCCTGGCGAATCTTGTCATCCAACGAAAGCGCGCTATCGCGGGGCAACTGCTGCAACGCGCGCTGCGCCTCCACGATGCTAAAGCCGAGCGCCGTCAACGCGCCGATCACG
>SLSP01000428.1 GCA_007130345.1 Thermoflexales bacterium | reverse complement strand
TTCCCCGGTTGATTTCAAGCAAGGACACGGATTTACACGGAAAAACACGGATTTTTTTGGTTTTATCCGTGAAATCTGTGTTCATCCGTGTCCCAAACAGGGTGACTTTTGCGGTATTGCAGAAAAACAGGATTGACCCATCCCCCCTACGCCACCACCACCTTCTGCACGTAGGCCGAGGTGCTGGCGGCCAGGAGCGCGCCGTAGCCGGGATAGAAGCCCAGCTCTGCGCCGAGGGCCACGTCCTGCTGCGCCTCCTCCACGTCGAGGAGGAGGTGGTCGCTGCTGCCGCCGAGGACGATGATGCCGGGGTCTTCGGGCGTGAGGTTGTCCACGACGACGTCCTGGCGGCCCAAATTGCAGATCGCGCGCTTGCGGACGCCGCGATCCACGAACTCCGGCGTCCCGCCGAAGGCGTCCTGCCCGCGCTCGCCGAGGGGGACGGAGGGCTTGCGCTCCAGTTCCACCACCTCGCCGACGACGCGGAAGGCATCCTGGCGCGCGCCGGGCCAGGGCGAGCGGTCAATCACGCTGCACCCTAGCAGCAGCGTCTCGCCGATGCGGAGCAGGTTGATCTCCGGCGGCATCCCCCCGGCGGCGAGCAGCGGCAGGTTGGCGCTGTTGCCGCCGCACAGCACGGGCAGTTCCAGCCCGGTGGCCGCGCGGCAGGCGGCGCGCAGATCAATCAACTGCTGCATCTTCGCTGTGGTGGGGATGACGCCGCCGTAGCAGGCGAGATTGCAGCCCAGGCCGAGGAGGTCGAGCGCGGGCAGTTCCGCCGCCTCGCGGAGCGCATCCACGACGCGGTTGGGCCAGATGCCTTCCCGCAGATCGCCCAGGTCTACCATGAAGATGACCTGATGCCGGACGCCATGAAAGGCAGCGGCCTGTGAGAGCAGCCGGAGCGTGGCGACGGACGAGTTGAGCGACACATCGCTCCAACGCACCACGTCGGCGGCCTGGCTCGGCGCGGGGATGCGCAGCAACATCAGCGGCAGCGTGAAACCCATCCGCCGGAGCGCCTGCAAATTCTCGAGGCGCGAATCGGCCAGCATGTCCGCGCCGGCCTCGGCGAGCGCCCGCGCCACCGCCGGATGCGCGCAGGTCACTTTGGTGACGGCGGCTACCTGAATGCCGTGACCGTGACAGAGTTTCAGAATCGCGCGCGCGTTCTCGGCGATGCGCTGCGGGTAGATTTCGAGACGGGGGGTAAAGTTGGGCACAGGACCTCCGGTGTGAATGGCGAATTGCAAATCAAAACGTGAAACGTCAAGCGTCAAACGTCAGGCGTGCTGTGTTAGCGGGTGCGGGGCGCGTGCAGTTGGGCGGGCGGCTGGCCTGTGGCGATCAGTTCCGCCTCCACCCAGCGGCGGAAGGTGGCCTTGACCTCCTCTGGATACTCCTGAGCAAGGGTGCCGAGCGCGGAGAAGCGGTAGTCCCTGTCCATCAGGAGTTGCGCGTCAGGCGGGGGTAACAGGTACTTGCCCGGCCCGGTGCGGATGCGGCTGAGGATGGCCGCGCCGCCCTCCACGCGGGTGAGCGCGCCGCCCGTGCCGATGACCCACTTGACCGCCGTGAGGTCCTTCCCCTTGACGATTTTGCGCTTGCCGGTGGGCGTGTAGAGGTCGCTCACGACGCCCGCGTGCCGTCGCGCGCCGATTTCGATGGCCTGGGTGCAGAGCCAGCGCGTCAACTCTTTCGCCCGCTCGGTGATGGGGATGGCCTCCAGGTCGGCTATGCGCGCTTCCCATTCCGGGTCGCGCTGTAGCGCCACGATGTTGCGCGCGTTGATGTAGACGCCCAGGTCGCCCTCGACGGTGCGCTTGGCGCGCGGCTCCGGCTCGGTGAGGCGCGCGGTCCACTCCGGGCTGCCCTCGGTGACGCTATGCACGTCGGTGGTCGCGCCGCCCACATCGAAGACGAGGCAATCGCCCAACGCCTCGGCGAACAACTCCGCGCCGCGCAGCACCGCGCCCGGCGTCGGCAGGATGCCCCAGCGCGTGAGTTCGCCCAGGCGCTCCATCCCCGGCGCGTGGACAATGTGCCGGTTGAAGACCTCGTGGATGACCCGGCGCAGCGGCTCGACGTTCAGCACATCCACGTCGGGGAAGACGTTATCGGCCAGCAGCAGTTCCACATCGGCCTCGGCGAAGATGCGGCCGATGTGCTTGCGGAGGGCGACGTTGCCCGCGTAGACCACCGGCACGGGCAGCCCTAGCGCCGCGAGCCGCTCCGCGTTTTGGAGGACGGTGGTTTTCTCGCCGTAATCCACGCCGCCGGCCAGCAGGATGATGTTGGGGGAGAAGTCGCGGATATCATCCAGTTCGTAAGGGCCGAGCGCGCCGGCCGTGACCTGCTTGATGATCGCGCCGGCGCCGAGCGCGGCCTCGCGGGCGGCCCGCGCCGTCATGTTATACGTCAGCCCGTGAACCGTCATCCGCAAGCCGCCGGCCGCCGAGCTATTGACGAACGTCTCGTACTCCGTCGGCAGCGGGCCGTGCCGCGCTTCCAGATCGGCGCGGGCCTGCTCCACGCCGAGGCCCACGTCCCCGGCGGCGATACTCGTCGGCGCGAAGCCCTGCGCCTGATGTACGAAGCAGCCCGCCTCCAGCGTGAAGGCGTTGGCTTTGGTGATGGTGGAACCGACTTCGAGGGTAAGGAAGTGTGAAGATTTTGACACTGAAATCTCCTGAAAAGCGTTGGTTCTGACGCGCATCATAGCGCAGACCCGCCTGATGATGAATCGTCCGGCTGCCCGACTCCGCGCGTCCGGTGTAAAAACAGGGAGTGGGTTCGCCCCGCTCCCTGAAAACAATCGTTATCTATACGCTGCATTCAACTATCTTTGAGACGGATATGACCACGCAACCACTCACCAAAGGCTTCCCGACTGAGCATCCCAGAAGCCATTTGCATGATGATGGCGACCTGCTCATCTACCGAGGCGACAATCTCAAAGCCGTTCAATTCCAAGAATATCTCCAGCGCCTGGGGCAAGGTGAGATAGCGCATTACAGCGAGGCTAAACGCCGGTATAAGTCAACGTTTTTATGGAGCAGTTTCTCCAGCAACTGTTCGAATTCCACACTGGGGCAGCGCAGCGCGTCTTCGATCACCGCGCGCGCCAGGTCTTGTGGCGTCGCTTGCACCTGATTGGCAACGGCGGTCAGGTGCTCAAGCGTGTCTTCGGATAGGTTCACCGTCAAAGTCGTCATGTTCACCTCCGGTTTCCATGAACTTGCACCTCAATTATAGCACACGCCTCGCCCGCCGTCCACGAATTAACACAAGGCCACCATGCGAGGATGTCCCCCTAGAGTTGAATTTGGTGATGGTGGAACCGACTTTGAGGGTGAGAAAGTGTGAAGGTGGCATAGAGTCTCCTGAGAAATGGCGAATGGCAAATCAAAAATGGACGAGGGTGGGGGCAGAAAAATCCGATTTTTGTGAAAAATCGGATTTTTCTCGCCTTGTTGGTTGATCAAAACATCTTGATATATTCTGCCTTAACACCCATTTCTGTAGTCAATATTCAGGGATGGCAATTAGGATTTTCAAACAGCATCCCTTCTGCTTGTGCAAAGGCTAACAAACGCTCATCAGCACAAACGAACACCAGCGGAGGTTCACCCGCCCGCGTCAAACGTTGCTGAACAAGGCTGGCAGTCGCCAGGTGGACCGCGTCATAGGCGCGGAGAGGATGCAGTAAGGCTAACTGTTGTGCCTTGTTGAGTACCAAGTGGTCAACGACAAGGACGCTATAGCGGTGCAGAAAATCGTATCTGAAAAGCGCGCAGAGTTGCGTCAGGTCATCTTCTGAAAGCAATTTCTCACGAAGCCGCCGTGCAAACGCACAAACACCCTCGATACTGGTAAGCGAAGAGGTCAAGACCACAGTTTGATCGCTGCGTAACGCGGATTGCACCCAATGGCTGCCGGTTTCGGTGATGTAGTTTTTGACCAGGGCGCTGGTATCGAAGTAGAAATGATTCACCATACGCCGCGATCCTCAATGACCATTTCGGAGGTTGTTTTGCCCGATGCGCGTCCTAACCGATCTGCTAATGCTTGACGTTCTGTTTCTGAAATCGGCGCGGAGGGGATAGTGGCTGCGGTTCTGGCTTGCAGCATCCCCGCCTCACTGAGAATACGCTCTACGCGCTCGCGTGCGGTTTCTTTGTCTGGCGCAACGTCCGGTAGCACTTGCACTCGCACGCGCTGATGTTCCCGCAGTTTGAGCGGCGTCAGCGGATGCAGGACGCCATTTTCGTACACGGCAGTAATCATTTCTCCCATCGCTGACCTCCTGTGGTATAAGCAGCATAGACTACCTTTAATTATAGCACACAAGGCTTCGTGATAGCTGCTCGCTGCCTACAACACCCCCCGCCCCTGCAACACCTTCACCATCGCATTGACGACGTGGATCCCCTTGGTGCCGCGCCCAAACGTCGCATCAAGGCCAGTTTCGGCGGCCATCTCGCGGGTGACTTGCGTGCCACCGGCGATGAGGATCAGCTTGTCGCGCAGGCCGCGCTCGATGCACAGGTCGGCCAGTTTGCGCATCTGGAGCTTGTGGACATCGTTGTGGCTGATGATGGTGGAGATGAGGATGGCGTGCGCGCCGGTCTCGATGGCGGCGTCTAGCAGCTTGCCCACCGGCACGGAGGTGCCCAGGTAGTGGTACTTGACGCCGTACTTCTCGATGCCGCCGTGTTTGATGTCAAGGATTTCGCGCAGGCCCACGCTGTGCTCGTCCTCGCCCACCGTCCCGGCCACCACTGTGAGGCCCACTTCCTTGACCGCCGCGCGCAGTTCCTCTTCCGGCAGGATGATCTCTTTCTCCGGCACTTTGAGCGTGGTCACGTCCACGTCGAAGGCCACCTTGCCCTTCACCTCAACGAAGCAGCCCTCGGCGGGATGCATCACCTGGAGGTTGACCACCTGCGGGTCTTGCAGTCCGAGCCGCTGCGCCATCTCCAGGCCGTAGGCGGCGGCGAAGTCCTCCGGCAGCGGGACGAAGAATTGCGTGAGGATGGTCCCATCGCCGGCCCACTCGGCCTCCGGCTTGATCAGGTTGCCCTTGCGGTAGGGATGCGTGGCCTCCAGGCGCTTGTCCGCGCTGTCCTCTGGATCGAGTTCGTCAATGTAGACGATCTTCTCCGGTTGGCAGAGCGTGCAGCCGCCGATGAGGTCGCAGACGTGCGCGACGCCTTCCGGCAGGTGATTGTCGCCGAAGTGGTCGCAGACCGGGGCCAGGTAGTCGGGATCGCGCGCCACGATGCTGTTCGCGGCCACGCCGCCCTTGCCGTCGCGGGCGATGCCGTCGCCGTTGCGCTGCGGATACTTGCCCGAATCCACGAAGAAGCCCTGTTCCACCGCCGCGAAGTACCCGCCGATTTCCAGGATTTCTTCCAGGAAGGCCACCGCGCGCACCTTGATGTCGCGCACCATCTCGCCGAGCGGGCCTTCGTGGTTGAGCGTGAGCAGTTCTTTGATGCCGTCGAGCGCGGCCCAGGTCTGCTTGACGGTCTGGACGCCGCGCACGTTGTTGTAGTGCCAGGGGACGTTGCGGCCCTCGTCGGGCGTGATGGTGCTTTGGATGTCGGCGCTGGTGAGCATCGAGATGAGCGTGTCAATCGTGTGCGTGCGGATGGCCTCTTCGACGTCGGCCTCGATGTAGCGCGTGTTCTGCTGCGCGCGCATCTTGTATTCGGAGAAGAAATCGCGCAGGGCGACGGCGTAGGGCAGGTCGTACCAGAGCTTGGGCGCGGGCGGCGCGTCCGGCGGGACGGTGGAGAGGCCGATGAGTTCCTTGTCCATCCCCACCGCCGCCGAGAAGGCGCAGTTGATGCCGTGCTGCACCATCAGTTCAGGCATCACCAGCCAGCCGGCCTTGGCGGTGGCGTTGGCGTTGTGCGCGCCGTCAATCTGGAAGATGCGCGCGCCGGTCATCACCCGCTTGGCCTCGGCGGCGTCCACAAACGAGCGGTACATATTCACGTTGCGATAGAGAACGTTGTACTGCGGATCCTGGTGCGCGCCGTTGATGCCCTCCTCGGCGAAGAGGACGGCCACTTCCGGCCCGGCGACGCCGGAGACGTAGCTGTGGAAGTTGATGGGGCGGCCCACCTCCTCCTCGATTAGATCGCAGGCTTTGCGGCTGGCGCGGATTTGCTTGCGCGTGATCGGCACCCCGCCGACGCCCTCCGGCGTCCCTTCGAGCAGGCCATCAATGTGGCTCTGGCCCGTCGTGCGGATGACCATCAGGTGATCCGCGCCGTGCCAGGCCGCCATCCGCATCCGGCGCAGGTCATCCTCGAAGCGCCCGGAGGCGATCTCGGTGGTGACGACGCACGACGGCTGCGGGTCAATGTAATCGAAATACTTGGAGGCCGGCAAACCGATGCTCTGCTTGAGCGGCGTGGACATATCCTTGTAATGGAACGGCCCCATCTCCACACCCTCGGCGGGAACCTCGCGCCACGTCCACCCCTTGCGCGGGGGATGATAATTTTCCAGGTCGGTCAGGATTTCTTCGATGTCTAACTTCTGCTTTGGGTCAAGTTGTTTGGTCATAGTCGTCTCCTCACCATAGCCCTTGCAAAACGTCTTTATCTTCCAAAATCAGCGCGGCGGCGGCGGGGATGTCCACCCCGCGCTGCTCGGCGACTTTGAGGACGACGTGGCCCGCGCCCTTGCCGAGCAGCCCGGCCTCCAGCACGCGACTCACCACGCCCTGCGATGAGACGCTATCCACGCCCATCCGCAGCAGCACGGACCGCTCGATGGAGGGCGAGGTGTGCGTGCGGGCCAAGTCTACGATGGGCGACATCAGTTCCTCGCACAATTCCCAGAAGCGGTTTTTCAATTCCGCGTCGCTCAACTGCTCCAGCCGCGCGCGACGCGCTTCAAACTTAGCGATACGGTCTTCGGTCATAAATCTCTCCCTATCGTTCAAGAATTAAATGCAAAGGCGCAAGGGCGTAAAGCCGCAAAGAAATTTTCAAAAACCCTTTGCGCCTCTGCGTCTTTGCGTCCTTGCGTTAACCTCTTTATCTTAACCATACTTGACTTAACCGGCAGGCTTCGGCGCGGAAGAAGGCTTTGACCTCCTCCCACGGGGTCTCCATCAACAACTGAGGCTGCACATCGCGGTCGGCGTTATCGAAGAAGACTAGACTTTCGACGGCCTGCCACTCGAAATCGCGGGCGTAGGGGTACTTCTCGCGCCCCAGGGCCAAGAGATCGGCCAACGGGATGTGGCGCGCAATCCAGTAGAGATCGTAGAAATCTTTGCGCGCGCCCCGGCTGATGAGCGCGTCCAATTTCATCAAGCCGATATCCGCCACGCCCGCCAATGCTACGCCCGCGACGGCCGTGGGCGGCTCCAGCAACGTATAACTGTAACCGAAGAAGCCCACATGAATGCCGCGCACTTCCAGCAGCAGATTGCCGTCCACATCCTCCAACGCCTCCGCGCCGAGCGACGCCAGGGCGCGCAAGATTTCCAGCCGGGTCGCACGCCCAACTTCATCCACAGCCGAGAAAAAATCCAGGTCTACCGAGCGCCGATGTCCCAGGCGGAGCGCCAGCGCCGTGCCGCCCGCCAGGTAGAAACGGGAGGCAAATGCGCACTGCCCCACAAATTCGAGCAGAGTGCGCAGTTCTGGTGTGACCGTCTCCCAATGGATGGGACTTAG
>SLSP01000155.1 GCA_007130345.1 Thermoflexales bacterium | reverse complement strand
TAAATCCGTGTCCTTGCTTGAAATCAACCGGGGACCTCTTATTGTCACAGGGTTAGTTTTGCGCTACTGCGTTAAATAGGTAGCGCATCGGTCAAAAAACCAACGCGGGGCAAAATCGTGATGCCGACTTTGCCCCGCGCCGCTTGTGGATTCAGTCTCCCGAAGTCCTCGCTCCAATCAGCAACAGCCGCCAGGGAGCGTCATGTCGCTTCGGGCGATGCCGACGCCGGGGGCAGCGTGTGCCCCGCCGCTTGCTCTTTCTCCTCACGCTCGCGGATGCGGTTGAGGGCGATGGTCACGTCATTGAGCAACTGGTTCTGGTCGAAGATGCCCTTCTCCAACAGCGCTTCGACGCGCTGCTGCAATCGCTGGCGCTCTTGTTGCTCTAGCTCCTTCGCCGTGACCACGACGACGGGGATGTGGCGCGTGACCTGGTTCCCCTTGAGGTTCTCCAACACGGCGAAGCCATCGACTTCGGGCATCATCAGGTCGAGCACCACCAGGTTGGGCGGCTCCGCGTGGATTTTGGCGATGGCCTCCGCCCCACCCTCGGCGGTCTTGACGTTGTACCCCGCGTTGTGGAGGATGCGATAGAGCAACTTGCGGTCATCAGCATTATCATCGACCACCAGGACATGCCCGTTCTCTTTGGGCTGCTCTAGCCGCCCCAGGGCGTTGAGGATATCCTGCTCCATAATCGGCTTAACCAGGTAATCGGCCACGCCCATACTTAACCCCTTGTCCGAATCCCCCAGGATGGAGCAGACGATGACGGGAATGTCTCTGGTCTCCGGGTCTTGCCGCAACTCCTGGATGACGGCCCAGCCATCCTTGCCCGGCATAATCACATCCAGCGTAATGGCATAGGGCTTGAGGCGGCGGGCCTCATCCACGGCCCGCTCGCTGTTGGTGAGGCCGAAGACGCGGTAGCCCTGTTTTTCGAGATACCGACGGAAGAGGGTGATGACGCCTTCGTCATCGTCCACGGCCAGGATGGTGCGGGCCGCCGCGCCAGAGGTCTTCCGCTCGACAGCGATCCCCTCGTCGTCCTCGGGTTGCGCCGCAGGGCCTTTGATGGGCAACGAGAAGTAGAAGGTCGTGCCCTCGCCCACTTCACTTTCCAGCCACATATCCCCGTTGTGCAGCTCGATGAACTTCTTGCTCAACGGCACCCCCAAACCCGTGCCGCCATAGCGCCGGGTAGAGGTGGAATCAACTTGCTCAAACTGCTCGAAGACTGCCGCGATACGATGCTGCGGAATACCGATACCGGTATCCTGCACGCTGAGAATGACCTGGTAATTGTCGTAGGTGACGCCCACCTTGATGAAGCCCTCCTCGGTGAATTTGCCGGCGTTGCCGATGAGGTTGATCAACACCTGGCGCACCCGGCGTCCGTCGCAGAGCACAGTGGGCACATCTTCGGGCACGTCGGTGAGCAGCTTAACGGGCTTGTCCTTGACGAAGGCCATTGACGTGGACATCACGCTGGTAATCAGATCGGCGATTTCCACCTCTTCCAGCATCAGCTCCATCTTACCGGCCTCGATCTTGGAGATGTCGAGGATGTCGTTGATGAGGGCCAGCAGGTGCTTGCCACTGTCGTGGATGGCGGTGAGGTCAGTGGTTTGCATCTCCGTCAATGGCCCGTCGATACCCTTGAGAATGACCCGCGAGAAGCCGATAATGGAGTTAAGCGGCGTGCGCAGCTCGTGGGACATGTTCGCCATAAACTGCGTCTTGAGGCGGTCAACTTCCTTGAGCTTCTCGGCGGTTTCCTGCGCGTCTTGATACAGCCGGGCCGTTTCCAGCGCCACGCTGATATTGATGGCTGCCGACTGGATAAACTCGCGTTCCTGGTCATCAATGGCAGGATGGCCCTCTTGGCGACAGAACATCAGCACGCCGAAGACCTGATCACGCACGGTGAGGGGCATCGCCAGGGCCTCTTCCAGGTGATGCTGGAACTTGAAGGGCAGGTAGGGCAGCGCGTATTCCCGCCCCAGAGTCAAATCGACGTAGGCCAGCTCCCGGTTGTTGATGGCCCGTTGCGCCAGCGGCACCTGGCCGAGCAAGAAGCGGGGCAATTCTTCGCCATTCACCACGTTGACGCCGCCGGCGTCGTGCGCCGCGACGGGCAGGATGAACTGTTCATCCCAGCGCCACATCATCACGGGCATCTCCATCCGCCGGGCGATCACCTCGCTCACATCGCCCATCAGCACCAGGGGATCGAGCGCGCTGGACGCCGTCTGAAGCACCTCGTTGAGGATGGCGCGCTGTTCGGCCTCTTCCTGCGTCGTCTGCACCAGGTTGAGGCTCTCCAACGCCACGAACGCCTGCCGCGCCACGCTCTCGTAGAAGCGCAACTCGCTGGTGGAGAACTCGCGGGCCTTGCGGCTGTGAATCATCATCGCGCCGTACTGGACGCCGCGCACTTCCAACTGGAAAGCCGCCGTCGCCCGCACGCCCAACTGCTGGTAGATGTTGCGGGCGAAGTCGTCCACCAGGGGGTCTTGTGTGGCATCCGGGCTGATGAAGCGGTACTCGGTGCGCAGTGTGTCGTACAGGCGGCGCAGTTTGTCCAGCGGATAATCCGACACGGGGAACTCGCGCCCGTCACGATCCCAGGAGACGGTGATGTGCAACGCCTCCGGATTACCTAGCGGCAGCAACAGGCCCGCCAGCACCACATCCGGCTCCGCCCGCTCAGAGATACCCTCGACGGCGGCCCGCAGCACGTCTTCGACGGTGCGGGCGTCGGCCACGCGCTGCGCGATGCGATAGAGCATCGTGGTCTCGGCCAGCGAGTGCTGCGAGCTTTCGTAGAGGTTCGCGCTCTCGATGACGTTGGCTAACTGGTTGGTCATCAGTTGGAGCGTGGCGATGTCCTCCTGGGTGAAGGCGAAGCGCCGGTCGCTCTGAATAGAGATGGCGCCGATAACGCGACCGCGACTGACCAGCGGCATCGCCACCACCGACTTGGTGTCCGGCAGCAGCGGGTTCTCGAAGTACATCGGATCATTCGCCACGTCCAGCACCACGCGGGATTCGGCGTTAGCCGTACACCATCCCACCAGCGAATGGCCGCCCACCTGGACGCGATAGCCCATCCGCAACAGCTTTTCGCCAGAATCGCCGGTGCCAAAGCGCAACTCGGCCCACTGCTCGGCATCGTCCAGCAAGAAGATGCCCGCGTAGTACAGGTCGAAGCGCTCGCGGAAGAAGTTCATCGAGTCCTGCAACAGCGTCTCCCGGTCGAGAATCGACGTGGTGAGATTCGCCAAATCCACCGCCGCGCCCAACTGCTCGGCGCGCTCCTGTGAGAGGCGGAGCAACTGGCGGTTCGAGAGCACCACCGCCGCTTGCTCGGAGGTCGTCCGATAGAGGCGGATGTCCTGCTCGGTGGGATAATACGGTTCGGTAAACTTGACCTGCAACAGGCCGATCTGAACGCCGCTGGCGAGCAGTTGCGCCACCACCAGAGCGCGCGTGTTCTGCTCCGTGTAGTAAGCCTGATCGTCCGCATCGAAGCGCGCGTCCTCCAGCACATCCTCGATAACCAGCAGGGATTCATCGCCGAGGATGCGCAATGCCGGCACCTCGCTCACCGGATTGCGCGCGCCGATTTCGGCCTCGGTCAGCGCGGGATCGCTGCACCAGGAGGCCACCGTCTCCAGCCAATCGTGGCGCGCGCCGGTCTCCGGGTCGGTGACGAAGAGGTCGATTTCGGCGCAGGCGGTCTCGGCCAGGATGGTGTGATCGACGATGGCGCGGAGCACGGTATCGTAGGTGGTGGCCTCGGCCAACGCGCTGGTGGCCTGGTAGAGTGTCTGAGATTCGCCGAGCGCGCTCTGCGTCTGCCGGAGGAGGCTGGCCCGTTCCACCGCCGAAGCGACTTGGGCCGCCACCTGGCGCAAAATCTGCATCACCGACTCGGTGAACGCGCCGGGTTCGGGGCTGCTCACGCTCAATGTGCCCAAGATGCGCGCGCCCAACTGCATAGGCAAAATGGCCCGCGCCACAGTCCCCTCCGCGATCAGGTGTTCATCTTCGGCAAAGCGGGGCGCGCGGCGGATGTCCTCATCGACATACGCGCGGCCTTGCTGCACCACCCAGGCCGGGCCACTGTCCATGCTCAACTCCAGAGCCTCCGGATCCATCTCGTCGTCGCCGGTGGTCAACAAGTGGAGCGTCTTATCCCGCGCGTTATAGCGGGTCAAGGCCAACGACGCCACCGGCGCGAAGTTCTGCAACTGCCGCAGAAGCTCATCCTGCGCGGCCACGATGTCATCAGTGGCGTTGAGGAAGGCGGCGATCTCCTGCAAGAAGCGCACGGCGGCCTCCCGCTCGCGGGTCTCGCGCAGCGCGCGCTGCGACTGATCCAGCAGGAGGCGGTTCTCCAGCGCCAGCGAGATCTGGTCGCGGACGGAATCGAGTAACGACAGATCGGTCTCGGCCCACGCGTGCTCGGCGGTAGGGCTGTCGAATTGCATCACGCCCACCGGTTCGCCGCGCACTTCCAGCGGCGAGAGCAACGACGCGCCATCGCCGCCCTCCGCGCTCGTGACGTGGGACTGGCCGCCCCAGACGGACGGCGGCACATCCGCCAGCAGTTCATCCCGGCCCAGAGGCGCGATCTGGTTCAAGTCGTAGGTAAAGCCCATCACGTCCTGCTCTTCCGTGTAAGTATCCCATACTTCCACAGCATAGCGCCGCTGCAAGCGCTGCAACTCATCGAGGCGGGTCTCGGCGTCGGCGAAGAGGCGCGCGTTGATGATGGCGTTCGCCACCTGATCGGCCATCGTCTGGAGCACGGTGACATCCACCGTGTAGAAAGCGGCCACGCGGACGGACTGGATGCTCATCGCGCCGATGACCTCACCGCGCGCGAAGAGGGGTAACGCCAATTCTGAGCGCGTCTCCGGCAGATGCGGGTTGTTGAAGTGCCGCGCCTCCTGCCCCACGTCCAGCGCGATGCGCGCCTCCTGCGAAGAGATACACGTCCCAATCATCGAATCGCCAGCAACTTCCAACCGGTGGCCGGATGTCCGCATCCTTTCGCCGGCCTCTCCGGTGCCCGCGCGCAGCACGGCCCACCGCCGGGAATCATCCACCAGGAAGATGCCCACATAGTAGAGGTCGAAGCGCTCGCGGATCAGCTCCACTACCTCGGCCAGCAGCGTCTCTTGATCCAAGATGGACGAGGCAGCCCGCGATACCTCCGACGCGGTCTGGAGGCGCGTGGCACGCCGCTCGCTCTCGCGCATCAGGGCGCGGCTGTCCAGGGCGATGGCGACCTGATCGGTGATGGTGCGCACCAACACGTCGAGGTACCGGCGCGGGATGTCGGCAACCTCGCGTCCGTAGAAGGCCATCATCCCACGCTCCTGCCCGCGCATTACCAGCGGCACCGCGATCATGCTGCGATAGCCGCGCTTTTCCAAATTCTCGCGGATGGAATCGGGCAGCGGGTCGGGCGACGTTTGAATGTCCCGCACCAGGAGTATCTGGCGCGCATCTTGATCGAACCAGGAGGCTAACGCGGGATCGAAATCCATCTCCGGTATGTGATGATAGACGCGCTCGGCCTCGCCGTTGCGGGCCAGGCCGTGCGCTTCCAGCGTGAGGGGCTGCCCGCGCTCGTCC
Source organism: Thermoflexales bacterium (assembly GCA_007130345.1). Lineage (GTDB taxonomy): Bacteria > Chloroflexota > Anaerolineae > B4-G1 > SLSP01 > SLSP01. The sequence continues at coordinate 2,056 of SLSP01000155.1, read as the reverse complement.
CAACGGGTGTAGACACGCACCGAGATGCCGTCCATCCCGATAAAGTCGCCCACATCCGCAGCGACGCGCAGGATGTCCTCCTCGGTCTGGGCCTGGCTGATATTGAGGGTGGCCTGATACAGCACCTCGGTCTCCGCGAGGGCGGATTCCAAATCTGTGGCGCGACTCTGGGCCTGCTCCACCAGCAGGATATTGTCCAGTGCCACCGCCACCTGATCGGCGACGGTGCGCGCCACAATCTGCACATCGCGCTGCGAGATCCCCGCGAGCGATTCCGCGCTGATGAAGGTGATGAATCCCAAGATTTGACCGCGCGCCATCAAGCCGGTGGTCAACGCGCCCCGGTAGCCTTGCTGCTGCATCTCCCGCCGCGCGTGCTCCGGTATCTCCGCGTCAGGATCGGCGGCGTCCACGTAGGTGAGGAAGCGCTCCGGGTCCCTGACCAACTCGGCGATGTCCTGAGCCAGCGGTTCCGACGTTTTATCATATTCGCGGTCGATGCCCCGCGCGGCAAGATTGTATACGTCCACGGTCGTCGGCATGTGGATGGCCTGATCCCACGCGGTGATGACGCGGATGGCGATGGCATCCAACACGATGAATTCGGCAATCTCCAACACAGCGATCAGCACATCTTCGATGGATTTGGCCTGGCCCACAGTGCGCGTCACCAGGTACAGGCTCTCCGTCTCGGCCAGGGCGACATTCGCCTGCTCAAAGAGGCGCGCGTTCTCGATAGCGGTCGCCAATTGGTTTGCCATCGCCTGCAACACGGCGATATCCCCCTCGGTAAACGCCGCCGCCACCGTCGATTGGATGGTCATCGCGCCGATAACGTGCCCCCGGCTGACCAGGGGTAGCGCCATCTCGGAGCGCGTTTCCGGCAAGTGCGGGTTATCGAAGCGCTTGGCCTCCTGCCCCACGTCCAGCGCGATGCGGGCCTCGGTCTGTGCCACGCACGTCCCGATCATCGAATCGCCGCCGATTTTGAGGCGATGGCGCTGCGCCAGCATCTTTTCGCCGGCCTCGCCGGTGCCGGCCTGGAGCACGGCCCATTCGCGCGTTTCGTTGATGAGGAAAATACCGGCATAGTACAGGTCGAAGTGCTCGCGAATCACGTCCACGGCTCTGGGCAGCAGCGCGTCCAGGTCGAGGATGGAGGAGACGACGTTGGAGACCGTCGTGGTGGCTTCGAGTCGCCGGGCGCGCAACTGGATTTGGTCGAACAGGCGCGCGTTGTACACCGCCGAGGCGGTCTGCCCGGCCAGGGCCTCCAACAGCGCCACGTCCTCTTCCGTGAAATCCGGGCGGTCGGGCCGGTTGATGGCCGCGAGGCTCCCCTGGATTTCGCCCATATAGATCAACGGGCAGATGATGAAGCTCCCACAGTTGAGCGACTCGCCGTATTCATGGAACTCGGACAGCGCGCAGAACTCGTCCGGGTCGGATTTAGGCACCATCAGCGTCCGCCGCTCGCGCAACGCCTGGCCGGTCAACCCATCCCACAGGGCCTCAAACGTCACCAGAGCCAGCGGCGTAGCATCCGCCCCGGCCTTGACCTGCTGCAAAATCTGTTGCCGCTCCACGTCCAGCGCGTAGGTGGTGACGTGGTCGGCGCGCAGTGCCTCGGCGGCCCCGGCAGCGATGGCCTGGAGCAAATCCGGCAGGTTCTCGAAGGCCGTGGTCGCGCGCCCGGCCTGGTAGAGAATCTCGCTGCGGCGGCGAGCCGCCTCGGTGGCCTCCAAAAGCTGCGCGGCCCGAATGGCGTTCGCCAGTTGGTCGGCCATCGTCTGCAAACTGGCGATATCCTCCTGAGAAAACGCGTCCGGTTCTGTCGATTGGATGGTCATCGCGCCGATGACCTCGCTGCCGCTGACCAGGGGCAGCGCCATCTCGGAACGGGTCTGCGGCAGATGCGGGTTATCGAAGCGCACAGCGTCCTCACCCACGTCCAGCGCGATGCGGGCATCGTTGTGCTGCACGCACCACCCGATCATCGAGGATTCGCCGATCTTGAGGCGGTGGTCAAGCGCGAGCATCTTCTCGCCAGCCGCGC
>SLSP01000328.1 GCA_007130345.1 Thermoflexales bacterium | reverse complement strand
GGAAGTCCCTCCCCAGTTAGCCCCGCTCAGAGCGGATCGTCAGATCCGCGACTACGCGGCGAACCGGGGAACTGACGTTCCCCTTGGAGCACATTCAACTGGGGAGTTATTTATGCCGCGCTGTACTAGCGGGGGATAATCGGGGTGCGGGGCCGCCGCGCCCTCGCGCAGAACGCGCAACATCTCCGCGTGAATCAGGCCGTTGCTGGCGACCATCTCCCCGCCGTTGAACATCCGCGCCGCGCCGCCAACGTAATCCGTCGTCACGCCCCCCGCCTCTTGCACCAGCACGATGCCCGCCGCGATGTCCCACGGGCTGAGGTGCATCTCCCAATAACCGGCGAGGCGTCCGCAGGCCACCCAGGCCATGTCGAGGGCGGCGGCTCCGGCGCGACGCACGCCCTGGCAACGCCGCAAGAAGTGATCCAGCATCCGCGTGTTGTTGTCCGCGGCGGTGCGGCGCACGTAAGGGAAGCCGGTCGCCAGGAGCGCGTCGCTCAACCGAGGCGCGGGGGCGACGCGGATGGGCGCGCCGTTGAGGGTGGCCCCGTGGCCCCGGCGGGCGGCGAAGGTCTCATCGCGCAGCGGGTCGTAGATCACGCCAAGCACCACCTCCCCGGCGCGCAGCAAGCCCAGGGACACGCAGAAGTGCGGGTAGCCGTTGGCGAAGTTGTTCGTCCCATCCAGCGGATCCACCAGCCAGAGATAGCCGGGCGTATCCAGGCCCGCGCCGCCGGTCTCCTCGGCCAAAATGCGGTGATCGGGGAAGGCGCGGCTCAAGCGCGTCTTAATGAGGGCCTCGGCGGCGGTGTCCGTCTCGGTGACGGGGTTGACCTGGCCCTTGTAATCCACCTGTTGCGCCGCGCCAAACCCCTCGCGGATGACGTCGCCGGCGGCGCGCGCGATCTCGATAGCGGCGGTCAATATCTCCTGCATTACCGGCCTCCGAGCGCGTGCCACCACCGCATCCAGAAGGGCGGCGGGGTCGGGGTGGGCGTGGGGAACGGCGTGGGCGTGGGCTGTGGGAGATCGGTGGGCCGGATGGGGATGACGAGCGTTTCGCCGGACTGTGTCATCCCGGCCTGCTCGCGCGCCCATTGGTCAACGTAGTCATCGCTCTGCACGTATTCGAGGCGCGCTTCGAGCGTGCCCTGCTGCTCCAACGCTGCCGTGAGCATTGGGGCCAGCGTGTCCAACTCGGATTGCAAGACCTGGTTCATCTGCCAAGCGTGCGAGAAGGCCGAGGCCAGCAAGACTACCAGCCCGATCATAGCGCCCCAGATCAACCACGAGATCCGTCGGAAGGCGGGGCTTTTCGGCACCTTGTTCATCGTTCCCCCCAAATGTGCGTTGGATGTGTCCCCTGAAAAAGTCCTAAAATCCGATTTTTCCACACGCGACCTACTAAATACATGAAATTCGCACGCGAAAAATCTATCTATAGCATCACGTTCCTAAAAATCTGATTTTTTAGGGTTATTTCAGTAGAGTCACTTCTGAATCCTAGTTGTAACACTTCAGTTTTGTGAGCAACCTGCTCAAAAATAGCTCGAAGTCCCCGTCTCGGGGACGGATCAAGCGACCACTACTGGTCTAGCCGCCCCCGGGGACGGGGGCTTGGAGCGTGCTCAGAAAACTGAGCAGTTACCTCTAGTTAAATCAGAATCAAAAAACCTCTGTGTATCTCTCTTAAAAATCTCTATGCATCTCTGTGTCCCTTAAGTATCCGATAGTGAACAGTATAGCACGCCCCGTCTACACTTCAACAGCAGCAAGCTCGTTGACCCTTACGGGAACTCCTAGCCGTTAGCTCACAAAACTGAAGGTTACAATTGCATTTTCAACCGCTATGTTGTAAACTACTGCATAGATAGCCTATCCACACGCCGAGTAGGAGGGCTTATGCCAGAATCAAGAGCGTTAAAAGTATGGGATGCGCTGCGCACCCGGATGTCAGAGACAGATCGCCGGTTGGGACGAGACGCCCACGCCGGGCTGGACGAGGAAGACATCCAGGTGTTCAAGCAGGTTGTGGATGCTTCTTTCGACGCTGTGGGGATGGCTACCCCCGATGGGCAGCACTATTATCAGAACCAGGCGTTTGATAAGATGTTCGGCAGTATCGTGGGAGGCTCCCCACTGAGCGTATACGCCGATGAGGCCGTCGGGCGCGAGGTCTTCGAGACGTTGCAAGCCGGCCAGGAATGGTCAGGCGAGGTGACAATGCGCGGGCGCGAGGGGCAACCTCTGGACATCCTCCTGCGCGCCTATCCCGTGAAGCAAGCCGGTGAGGTGATCGCCCTCGTCGGCGTGCATACCGACATCACGGCGCGCAAGCAAGCCGAAGCCGCGCTCCAAGAGAGCGAAGCCCGGAATCGCGCTATTCTGAACGCGCTCCCGGATATGATGTTCGTGCAGGCCCGCGATGGGACGTACCTCGATTACTACGCCGCGCGACGCGACGACCTCTACAGTGAGCCGCGCCAGTTCCTGGGTAAGAAACCCCAGGACATCTTCCCCGCAGCGTTTGTCACCCGCCAATTGGATGTCATTGCCCAGGCGTTGGCTACCGGCGAAGTCCAGAGCTACGAGTACCAGCTTCCCATCGCCGCACAGATGCGCCACTTCGAGGCCCGGATTGTGCCCTATGGTCAGGATAAAATCCTCTCCGTGATCCGGGAAATCACCGACCGCAAGCAGGCCCAGGTCGCGCTGCAAGAAAGCCAGGAGCAATTCCGCAACATCGTGCAGAAATTGCCCATCGGCGTCTATATTTATGACCTCGAAGCGGATGACCGCCTGGTCTTCCGGGGCTATAATCCGGCGGCCAATCAGGTGGTGGGCGTCGATTGCCAGCAATTCATCGGCAAAACGCTGGAAGAGGCGTTCCCACCGCTGGCAGAGCTAGAGGTTCCCCACCGTTACCGCGAAGCCGCCGCGCGTGGCACGCCCTGGTTCTCAGAGCAGATTGATTATCAGGATGGCGCGATCTCCGGCGCTTACGAGGTCTGGGCGTTCCAGACCAAGCCGGGGCAAGTCGCCGTCATCTTCAACGATATTACCGACCGCAAGCTGGCCCAGGCAGAGCGCGAGCGCTTGATGGCCCAAATTCACGAGCAAGCGCGGCGGATGGAGCAGATCCTCGCCACCGTGCCCGAAGGCGTGCTGCTGTTGGACGCCGAGGGCCGGGTCTTGCAGGCTAATCCCGTAGCCGAGAGCGATCTGGTCGTGCTGGCGGAGGCTGCGGTGGGCGATGTCGTCACGCATCTGGGCAACCGGGAGTTGGGTGAACTGCTCACCTCGCCGCCGACGCGGGGCCTGTGGCACGAGGCGCGAGTCGGACGGCAAATCTTCGAGATCATCGCGCGCCCCGTCGAGCCGGATGGCGGCAGTCGGGTGCCAGAGTATTGGGTGCTGGTGATCAACGAAGTGACGCAAGAGCGCGAAGTCCAGGCGCAGCTTCAGCAGCAAGAGCGGTTAGCCGTTGTGGGCCAACTGGCGGCGGGCATCGCCCACGACTTCAACAACATCCTGGCGACCATCGTGCTGTACGCGCAGATGGTGAACCGCTCTCCCGCGCTATCGGAGCGCGAGCGCGAGCAACTCCAGGTCATCACCCAACAGGGCTGGCACGCCACGCGCCTGATCGAACAGATTCTCGACTTCAGCCGGCGGGCGGTACTGGAACGCCGTTCCCTCGATCTGCTGCCGCTGCTCAAGGAGCAAGTCCAACTACTGAGTCGCACCTTGCCGGAAAACATCGCGCTGGCCCTGGATTACGAGCCGGACGAGTACATCGTGGACGCCGATCCCACCCGGATGCAGCAGATGATCGCCAACCTGGCGGTCAACGCGCGGGACGCGATGCCGGAGGGCGGGACGCTGCGTTTTGCGTTGCGCCGGGTCGAGGAGCAGGCGTGTCGCTCGCCGCTGGTCAAGGTGCAGGCCGCGCAATGGATTCGGCTGACGGTGGCGGATACCGGCGTCGGCATCCCGTCGGACGCGCTGCCGCACATCTTCGAGCCATTCTTCACCACCAAGGGGCCGGGCAAGGGCGCCGGGCTAGGGCTGGCGCAAGTCCACGGGATTGTGGGCCAGCACGGCGGGCACGTCAACGTGGAGAGCCAGCCCGGAATGGGGACAACCTTCACCATCGACTTGCCCGCGCCGGGCGACGCCATGGCGTGTGCCGTTCTGCCAGAAACTTCTACTATCCCCCAGGGGCAGGGCGAAGTGGTACTGATCGTGGAGGACGAGGCTACATTACGTGCCGCATTGCGCGAAGTGCTGGAATTGTTGAATTACCATGTCCTAGTGGCGCGAGACGGGCGCGCGGCGCTGGACGTGATGGCCGCCCAGGGCGCGCGGGTCGATCTCGTGGTGAGCGACGTGGTGATGCCGGGGATGGGAGGGATTGCCCTGTTCCGCGCGCTGCGCGAGGCCGGTTGGCAGACGCCGGTGCTCTTCCTCACCGGCCATCCGATGGGCAAAGAGCTAGAGGGCCTGCGGGCCGAGGGCGCGAGCGCGTGGTTGCTCAAGCCGCCGAGCCTGGAACGGCTGGGCCAGGTCATCGCGGAGATGCTGGCGGAGGCGCGGGGCGATACCCTATTGCCTGACCTCCGTAATCGATGATGCGGTAGGGGTGAACGTTGACCACATCCGTTTGACCCTGGCGCGTGTACCAGGTGGCGCGTCCGTACAGGTGGCGATGGCCGTGCAGAAAGAGACGCGGGCGCGCCCATCGAATCAGGCGTGTGAAGGTCTCAAAGCCGCGATGCGCGAAATCCTCCCCATCCTGGATGCCGCGCGCTGGCGAGTGGGCGATGAAGATGTCCACGTAGCGCCCATAGCGGACGCGGTGATAGAGTAGTGGCAGCCACATCTTCCGCGCGCGGCGGCGCATCTGCTCCTCAGTGTATTGGTACTCCCCCTTCGGGCGATAGCGGATACTGCCTTCCAATCCGGCGAGGATGAGGGCGTGCCGCTTGAGATAGACCACGCGCCCATCAAGGTTTTTCCAGCCGCCCGGCGACTGCAATACCTGCTCGTTCTCCATAAGCTGCGGCGCGTCGTGGTTCCCGTGGACGTAGAAGGCGTGCTCGGCGCGGCTGCGCGTGATGACAGCTTCCATGTAAGTGTAGGGCAGATCGCCACAACTGAGCAGCAAGTCCGGCTCCCATTGGGCCAGCGTCTCACGATGATACAGCGCGGTGACAACTTCATCGCTGATCGCCAGGATGCGCATGACGGCTCAGAGGGTGGGGGGCGGATCGCCGGAACCGAAACGGCGATAGTTGACGGTCAACTTGTCGAGAATGGCCTGCTCCAGGTCGATGTCGGTGAGGTAGGCCAGTTGCAGCAAGTAGAGCGCCACGTCGGCCAACTCCTCGGCCAGGGCAGCGGGATCGGCCTCATCGCCCCACTGATAGTGCTCCAGCACCTCCGCCGCTTCCAGCGCCAGCGAGGTGGCGATGTTGCGCGGCGATTGGGCGAAGGCGGAAGTCTCGTCATACCAGCCCATCGCCGCGACAAAGCGGTTCATAGCGTCCGTAAGCTCTTGTAAGGTCAATTTCATAACTCCCATTCCAGGATTTTGCCGTGCATTTTTGAGACGCCGATCTGCCGCGTCACAACGGCCACAGCCATAGCAGCAACGGCACGGCCACCGCCACGATGATCAACTCCAGGGGCAGGCCCAGCCGCCAATAGTCGCCATATTCGTAACCGCCGGGTTCGAGCACCATCACGTTGGATTGATGACCGATGGGCGTGAGGAAGGCGCATGACCCGGCTATCGCCACGGCCACCAGGAACGGGTCAATGGATACGCCCAACCCCTGCGCGACGCCGATGGAGATGGGCGCCATCAGCACGACCGCTGCGGCATTGCTGACAATGTCCGACAAGAACATTGTCACCAACAGGATGAGCACCAGGGTGCCTGGCGGCGGTAGATGGGTGACAATGCGCACAATCTGATCGGCAATCAGTTGCGCGCCGCCAGTGGTCTCCATTGCCGCGCCCAACGTGATCATCGCGCCAAGCAGCATCACAATCGGCCAATCGATGCTTTCGTAAGCCTCGTGGAGCGTCAGCAATCCCACAATCAGCATCGCGCAGGCGGCCAACGTCATCGTGATCTGCACCGGCAACAGGCCGGTCGCGGCGGCGACCATAGACGCGCCGAAGATGCCCGTCGAGAGAAAGATGCGGCGCGGCTGGCCGATCTTGATCCCGCGCATCGCCAGGGGCAGACAGCCCAAGCTTTGGAGGATCTCCGGCATCGCATCGCGCCGGGCCTGGAGTAATACCACATCCCCAACCCACAAATCGACGGATGACAGGGGCGCGCGGATCCGCGCGCCGCGCCGCGAGACCGCCAGCAAGTTCACGCCATAGCGCCAGCGCAGATTGAGTTCCCGCGCGGTTTTCCGCGCCATCACCGAATTGGGGCGGATCACCGCCTCCACCATGCCGATTTCGCCGGATTGCAAATCCTCGCGGGCGACCGGTTTCGATTCGGCCAACTCCAGCGTAGCCTCCTGGATAAACTGCCGCAGATTGTCGGCGTTCGCGCGCACCAACAAGATGTCGTCTTTGTGGAAAATCTCCATCCCCGAAGGCGCGGGCAACCGTTCCTTGTCACGCAGGATGCCGACAATGACGACATCCGCGTTGGTGACTTTCCGCAGATCACGCACGGGACGTCCGATTAACCGAGAATCTTGCCGGATGCGCACTTCGCTGAAGTAATCCTCCAACTTGAAGCGCCCCTGCGTCGATAGTCCACCCTTGCGCTGCGGGATCAGCCGCCAGCCCACCAGCGCGATGAACAGAACGCTGAATATAGCGATGCCCAGGCCCAGCGGGGCGAAGTCGAACATCCCGAACGGTTCTCCCGCGTATTGCGTGCGGAAGGTGGCAATGATGATGTTGGGCGGCGTGCCGATGAGGGTCATCATCCCGCCGAAGTGCGCGCTGAAGGCCAGCGGCATCAGGTAGAGCGACGGCGAGCGCTCGCTTTTGTGCGCCATTCGGATGGCGACAGGCATAAAGATCGCCAGCGCGCCCACGTTGTTCATAAAGGCCGAGGCCAGGGCCACCAGGCCGCACAACGCGGCCAGTTGCAGGCTGAGCCGCTGCCCCACCCCAGAGATCCACCGGGCCAGCATATCCACCACGCCAGAGTTTTGCAGTCCTCGGCTACAGACCAGCACCGCCGCCACCGTCACCACCGCCGGATGACCGTATCCCGCGAAGGCTTCCTCCGGCGAGATGATCCCCAAGATGGCGAGCACCAGCAGGCCCAACAGCGCGACGAGATCGTAGCGCCAACGTTTGAACATTGGCAAGATCAAGGTCAGCAGGATGATGAGATAAACAATACCTTGTTGTATGGTCATAGCGTCTCCTCCAAAGATCGCGTGCGTTGCCCGCACACGGCTTAACAAGGGTATAGTGTAACACAAGGTTGCAGAAAGTCAGCCACGGGAGGCGGGCGTCAAACGTTCAGAATAGCGTCTGATTCCGAAAGGGCCGTCTATTGAAAGCTGACTCTGGCTTCCGGGGAACAAATCCAAGCCAAAATAGCTCGAAGTCCCCGTCTCGGGGACGGCTACAGCGAGCATCACACGTCTAGTACAGCGCGGTATAAATAACTCCCCAGTTGAATTTGCTCCAAGGGGAACGTCAGTTCCCCGGTTCGCCGCGTAGTCGCGGATCTGACGATCCGCTCTGAGCATAGCTAATTGAGGAGGGACTTCCACTGCGCTG
>SLSP01000006.1 GCA_007130345.1 Thermoflexales bacterium | reverse complement strand
GAAACCGCATTGACGCGCACATTGAGCGACGCGCTCTGAATGGCCGCCATCGCCATCCACGCGGCGGTCGCGGCGTCGGTCACGGCGTTGGGATTGCCCTTCTCGGCCATCACCTGCGCCAGCTCCATCACGGCCAGCGCGTCGCGGGCGGTGGACAGCGGCACCTCGGCGGCGATGATCGTGGCCGCTTCGATGCTTTCACCCCGCTTGGCCTTCTCCTCCGCCGTTTTCTTCGGCAGCTTGAACGCAGCCATCACGGCCTCGAAGGCGGCGGCGTCCTCATCAATGCGCGCGGTCAGCGTTGCGCGCAGCTTCTCTGCCGCCACGATGGTATCGCTGACCTCGGCGTGGACGTCGGCGTAGCGCCGCTTGCCCACCGTGACCCGGCCCACCATCGCCGTCAGCGCGCCGGCGAGCGCGCCCGCCAGGGCCGCCACCGAACCGCCGCCCGGCGTCGGGGTGTTGGCAGCCACCGCGTCCATAAAGCCGCTGGGGGCGGCCTCATCCAGTGCGGCCAGCTTGTTCTCCAAAATCTGGTCAGCATCGAAGAGGTCAAGTTGCAGATGCCATTGCGCGGCGTCCACCAACGCTTGCTGCGGGACCAGGCCCACCAGCTCGGTGTGCGTCACGGCGACGCCATAGCGCGCGGCCTCGCTGCGGATGGTCTCCATCACGCGGTGCAGCGGCGTGCGGGGGAAGTTGGTGAAGTTCATCGAGACCTGCGCCTGCCCGGCCACCATAATGCCCATCCCCTTGACGTAACGATAGCCGCCGCTGGAGTTGCGCACCGTCATGGCGATCTTCTGGGCGATGCTGACGTCGTCGGTGTTGAGGTAGGCGTTGAACGCTACCAGGAAGGGACGCGCGCCGATAACGGTTGCGCCCGCCTTGCCAAGCTCCGTGGGGCCATAGTCGGGAGCGCGGTCGGGATTCTGGCCGATCTCCTGCTTGAGCCGTTCGTACTCGCCGCGCCGCACGTCTTCGAGATTCTCGCGGTCGGGACGGGTGGCCGCCCGCTCGTAGAGATACACCGGGATGCCCAGTTCCTCGCCCACGCGCTGGCCCAAATCCTGCGCCAGCGCGATACACTCGTTCATCAGCACGCCGCTGATGGGCACAAAGGGCACCACATCCGTCGCGCCCAGGCGAGGATGCTCGCCCTGGTGCGCGTCCATATCGATAAGCTCGGCGGCCTTCTGGATGCCCCGGAACGCGGCCTCCTGCACCGCCGCTGGCGCGCCTACCAGCGTCACCACCGAGCGGTTATGATCCGCATCCGATTCTGCGTCCAAGACCTGCACGCCATCCACAGCGCGCATCGCCGCCACAATCTCCTGAACCACTTCGGGGCGACGTCCTTCACTGAAATTGGGAACACATTCAATTAAGGGTTTCAAAATCTAGCCTCCTATGCCTCTAAAATGTTCTTCTCTTCATCATCCAACGTGACCGATTCGATGTCAATCACCGGGCCGGCACCGGGCGACCACAGAGTCTTGCCCCCTGAGAGCGCCCGGATATGTTCCTCAACAAGCGCGGGGGGGCAGATATTGATAAACAGCCGCATACCCACAATCAAAACGATCAGATCATCCAGTTGACCCAATCCCAAAATCACATCGGGGATCAGATCAACCGGCATAATCAGATAGCCCACCGTTAGCAGCGGCAGGATTTTGGGCAGGAACGGCACGCGCTTATCCACCAGCAGCCGCCACGCCAACCGGAATTGCTCAAAGAACTCTCGTATCCAGGTAGTTGCCGATTCGATTTTATTCGTCGATTCGATCTCTTGGGGGGACTGTCGCTGTAATGCCATAACACCTCCTCGTGTAAACGTCTTGTAGATTTGTGACCACAAAGCGATGAGCTTGATTGTCGATGAAGCAGTTTATTTTTCTATCAGGAAAAGGAATTCTTGATGTGGCTGTTCCGCATCACTGACCCATTCATTAGTCCAGGTCATCCCGGCCATAACATTTTTCTTATAGTCAACTTGCACGATCTTTTTGATGCTACCGCACCTTGAGATAACGCGATGCAGGGCTTCGGCGGTTGCTCTTCCGCCAGAGCTATAGGAGAGAATGATGTGATTTGCCCGCACTTTTTGCAGCAACCGCCCAATAGCTTCGACCGCTATGAACTCCCCCGTTTCTTCGTTGCTGCGGAATTCTTCAAAAACTGAGGCGGCTAACTTATCCCGCGTGTCCACACGCCGCCGGGCTTTTCCAAACAATTTGGGCCGATCATTCTCGCAAACTGTAGTCCAGACGTGATAATAGGCGGCATAACGCACTCGTGAGGGGGGCATTTTCTCGTTATTCGAGCCATACGGCGGGTCGAGATAGGCCAGATCAACGGTCACTTTGTCGAGCAAATCGAAGATATCCTCCCGAAAAACTTGATGCCCAACCTGGTTCACAAAAAGCTGCGGCACTTGTAGGTTCATAGTGTCGAATGAACGCGCAGACCACGCTCGCAAATAAGCGGCGTAATGCCCTAATGTGTTGTCAACCGAATCTAACGCCAAGATAAGACTTGTCAAGGCTATCGAACGTTCCACTTCATCAAGCCCCATCTGATCGATTTCCTCGCGTATTGCGTCCAATTTTCTCGTATTGTGAATCTGCCAGGGTTTCTTCAGGCCATCTTGCTGCACCGAAACGCCACCGTTAGATAATCCCCCGTAATTTTCAGTGAACCATCCGTCTTTGCCGGGCAAGGCGTTCAGGTGACTTATCAACGCTTCATAATGATGTTGGGGTTCGGTATTCAGCAAGTAGCATGTCCCAAATACTTCTGACCAAACAGCAACATCATTGGCGATGACCTCGTATCCAAGCCGCGCGAGCGCCTGCGCGACCCTGGTCGTGCCAGAAAAACCATCCAGAATTGTGCTTGGCGTAACTTCGTTGACCAGCTTTAGAATATGGGGCAATAACTTCAGCTTTGACCCGGCATATTTTATCCCTTCGGTTTCAGGAAGTGTGTAATTTCCGAAGAGAGGTATTTGTTGCAACATTAAAAATCCTCCGTAGCGATGCTCTGCAATCGCTTGATGTCCGCTTTGATTTTCTCAAGGGCGGCGGAATGTCCGTGCTCTGAGGAAACCAGCGCGTGCGAGAACAGTTCTACCAAAATGAGGTTATGCGTATAGTCAATCCACCCTCCGGTGATGCTGTTGAAGTACTTCGCTGCGTTGTTCGTGTGCGTCCACAATCCGCGCTGGAGAGCGTTGGCAGTAGCATCACCATAGCGCACTTCGCAAATATATGTGTCCTGCGCATCATAAAACCGGTAAACAGGATGTTTCCGTCCCCGCCCCCGTTCCTCCCGCTGGATAGCGCGCGTGTTGCGTTTTGCTATAGCATAGTCGAATACCATTATATTGCAACGCGCCTTCTTTTCGTCATAAATGAGAGGGAGCACGTTAATGTCATCAAATTCAGCGAACGCGGGGCTATCGAATAGTTGCGCAATGTGTTCTTGGTCGGTAATATGGTTGCCAAGATGTTCAAGATAGGGGAACATTTGGAAGTTTTTATCCGTGGATAATTGCAGCGGGCCGATACCATAGGCTTTCAGACTGATTGGGAACTCAGCATTGGTTATCTCGTTGAATACTTTAATGTCTTCCTCATGTTTCTTGGCGCGATATAAGTCTTTTCCGACGTGAACAGAGCGAAAATCATACATATATTGATTGACAAACTCTGCAATAGCTATTTCAGCAAGGTCTCCATGGGTCTTGTTGCCTATCAAGCGCATGGTGAATATGTTACTGAGCGTCATTGTGACAAGGTCTGGACGTTTGCTCACCAATAAACGCAGCCTTTTAAGGAAATCTCGGTAATCTTCTTTTGTATTCATCTTGTTAGCCTCTTGAGATAACGGCGTTCTCTCATCCCTCTAACCGCGCCAGCAGCGGCGGGAGCAGTTCCGCCCAATCGTATGCGCGGGCGAAGGCGCGGGCGCGCTCTTCCCATTGCGCGCGGGCGACGGCGTCTTGCACCAGGCGCGCGCAGGCGGCGGCGAAGGCGGGCGGCGTGTCGGCCAGGAGCATCGCGTCGCCGGGAGCGGTGAAGCCCTCCGCGCCCAGGGTGGTGGAGACGATGGCTTTGCCCATCGCGGAGGATTCCAGCAGCTTGAGCCGCGTCCCGCCGCCCACCAGCAGCGGCACGATGTAGACGGTGGCTGCCTGGATGTAAGGCCGTGTGTCCGGCACGCTGCCGGTGATGACGATGCCCGGCACATCGCGCAGCCGTTCGAGCCGCTTGTGGGGCCGCCGTCCCACCAGGTAGACGTGGACCTGGGGCAACGCCGCCCGGATGATGGGCCAGACCTGGTCCGCGAACCACAGCACGCCATCGACGTTGGGGCGGAAGTCCATCGTGCCGGTGAAGACGAGGGCCGGCTGCTCCAGCGAGGTGGCGCGCTCGAAGTCCGCGTACTCCGCGACAGCGAGGCCGTTGGGGATGACGAGCGGCTCCACGCCGGGTGCGATCTCCTGCAAGGCGCGCGCGTCGGCGGCCGAGACGGCGATGACCAGGTCGGCGCGGCGGCAGACCTCGGCTTCGTAGCGGCGCAGACGCCGCCATTGCACGGCGGAGTAGGCCGCGCCGATCCACCGCCGGGGATTGCGCCGGTCGGTGGCGCAGGCGCGCTGTTGCAGCAGGTACTCGCAGTTGTGATCGTCGAAGGCAACTCGCACGTTTGCGTTGCGCGGCGGGTTCTCGCGCTCCCACACCGCGTTGAGGTACGGGGCCATCTCGATGCCCTCGGCCTGCACCCAATCGAAGGCGTAGGCGTCAAGCCAGGCGCGCAACGTGGCGTCGAAGGCGGGGCTGGCGAGACGGCCCGCCATATCCGGCTCCGCCGTGGTCAGCAGCGCGCGCAGCCGGTCACGCAGGGCGCGCTCCGGTTGGGGGATCGCCTCGGCGCGGGCGACGCAGTCCAGCAGCGGGGCGGGGAGCGCGGTGTCCTGGTCGGGCGCGGCGAAGGTGAGCAACGAGACCTCGTGGTGCGCGGCCAGCCCGCGCAGGAGGCCCCAGTTGCGCAGGGCCGTCCCCTGGCGCGGCGGATAGGGGATTTGCGGTGTCAGCAGGAGCAAACGGGCCATCTCAGAAGGACCTCAGGCGCGTGGCGGCGGTGCTCATCACCAGCACGGTGTGCAGCGACCACCAGATGGAGATGCCGGGCAGGTAGACCATCCCCGAAAAGAAGAGCACGCCCATCCCGCCGACCACAATTCCGATGCACGTAATCCACCAGAGGCGTTGGCTATGCCGCCGCCCCACCATCTGCCAGACGACCTCGCCGATGAGCCATCCGGCTATCAGCGAGAGGAAGATCATTAACCAGTTCAGTTCCGCGCTGTAGCGGGGCAAAATGCTTGCCGCCGCGCCCAAGATGGCCGAGACGATGGCCGTCACGGCGAAATCCTGGGACGTGGCCTGCTCAAAACGCTGGCGCCGCCCTTTTTTGCAGTTAGGGCAGAGATAGCCAACGGGCGTGCGCTGCGTGCAACGGGCGCATATCGGCGTCTCGCACTCGTAGCAGCGCAGCGTCGTCTCGTTTTTGGGATGCCAATGGCAGAAAAGAAGGTCGGCTTCGTGCTCTTTTGAGGTCATAGGCTGGCTCGCTTTCAAAAATGGTTGCGGGGACTGAGGCGCGGGACGAGGGTGCGGTAGAAGTCCCCGCGCTGCCGCAGGCGCAGGAAACGCGCGTGCAGCGGGCTGAGTTCCGCCCGGACGATGTCGCCGGAGTGCAGTTCGCCCTCCATCCGCCCATCCACCGTCAGCATCCCCGGTTTTTCCGTCAGCACTTCCACAGTGACGGTGGCCCGCGCGTCGAGCACCAGCGGGCGATCCAGGCTCAGGTGCGGCGCGATGGGGATGACGACGATGTTATCCAGCCAGGGCGGGAGGATGGGGCCGCCGGCGGCGTAGGCGTAAGCCGTGGAGCCGGTGGCCGTCGCCAGAATCAGGCCGTCTGCGACGTAGCGCGTGAGCGGCGCGTCATCCACGCTGATCTGCAAATGCACGGTGCGGGCCAGCGCGCCCCGGCTGACCACGGCATCGTTGAGCGCGTCATCGACCGCGATAACGTCGCCCGCGCGCAGCAGCGAGACGCGCAGCATCGCCCGCGTCTCGATCCAGCCTGCGCCATCGACGGCGCGTTGCAAGACCTCGCGCCAGGCGTCGGGCGGCGCTTCGGTGAGGAAGCCCACCCGGCCCAGGTTGACGCCCAACAGCGGCGTGCCGGTGGTCGCCGTGTGCCGGGTGGCGCGCAAGATGGAGCCGTCGCCGCCCAGAACGATGACAAGATCGCAGGACTCGGCGCATTGGGGGATGGCGGCCAGCTCGCACATCCAGACGGTGACGCCGCGCGCGTCCAGCCAGGTAGCGATTTCGCAGCCCATCTGCTCCGCAACGGCGACGCGCCCGTTGTAGACCAGCCCAACGTGACGGAGTTCGCTCAATTGGGTCATCTGTCACGCATCCAGGCGGCTACGGAGGGTGGCGATGAGGGCATCTTGCGCTACAGTCTCCTGGTCTCCGGCGTGCAAGTCGCGCACCATCACCACATCGGCGGCCATCTCGTCCTCGCCGATGATGAGGGCGAAGCGGGCGTCGCGCTTGTTGGCGTGGCGGAGTTGCGAGCGCAGGCTCCCGCCCATCGCAATTTGCGCGCCCAGGCCGGCCTCGCGCAGGTGGACGAGCAGCCGCACGGCGTACTGGCGGCAGGCGTCGCCCAGGTAGGCGATGTAGACGGGGGGCGTGGGCAGCGCGGGCACCTCAACATCCTGCTCCTTCATCACCAGCACCGCGCGCTCGATCCCGGCGGCGAAGCCCACCGCCGGCGTGGCCGGGCCGCCGATGAGTTCGATCAGGCCGTCGTAGCGTCCGCCGCCGCACACGGCGGATTGCGCGCCGATGCCCTCGGCCCACACCTCGAAGACGGTCTTGGTGTAGTAATCGAGGCCGCGCACCAGCGTGTGATTGAGCGTGTACGGGCGGCCCAGGTCATCCAAAAAGCCGCGCAACTCCGCGAAGTGCGCGTCACACTCCGCGCACAAGTGCGCCGTGATCTTGGGCGCGGCGGCGATGTGGCCCTGGCACGCCTCGCGCTTGCAATCCAGCAGGCGGAGCGGGTTCTGCTCGAGGCGGCGGAGGCAGTCGTCGCAGAGCGCGTCCTGGCGGGCGCGGTAGTGCGCGGCCAGCGTCTCGATATACGTGGGCCGGCACGCCGGGCAGCCGGTGGCGTTCAACTGGAACGCGAGGCCCTGGAAATCAAGCCGAGCGTAGATGTCCCAGGCCATCAGCATAATCTCCAGATCGGCCATTGGCCCGGATTCGCCGATGATCTCGGCGTTGTATTGGTGCAGTTGGCGATAGCGTCCGGCCTGGGGTCGCTCATACCGGAACGCGGGGCCGATGGAGTAGAGCTTCACGGGCTTGGGCTGGACGTGGAGGCCGTTTTCGATGTAGGCGCGCACCACGCCGGCCGTGAACTCCGGGCGCAGGGTGATGTCGCGGTCGCCCTTGTCCTGGAACGAGTACATTTCCTTCTCCACGATGTCGGTGTTCTCGCCCACGCCGCGCGCGAACAGTTCGGTCATCTCGAAGATGGGCAGATCGATGCGGTCGAAGCCGTAGTCCAGCGCGACCTGGGCCACCGTCTGGCGGAAGTGCTCCCAATAGCGCTGCTCTTCGGGCAGAATGTCTTGTGTGCCGGTCAGGCGAGTGTATTTTGCCATTATATGTCCTTTCGGTAGGTAAAGGGTAACAGATCAGCTCTACGAGCGTGCTCTAGTACAGCGCGGCTT
>SLSP01000359.1 GCA_007130345.1 Thermoflexales bacterium | reverse complement strand
CTTACCTCTGACGCGCCCCGGCGATCCTCGCCGGGGCGCGTTTTTGCTGTAATGGGTTATTGGGGGTTTAGAGTCCCCTGAAAAAAGTCCAAAAATCCGATTTTTCCACATGCGACCTACTACCTATATGAAATTCACACGCGAAAAATCTACCTGTAGTATCAAGGTTCTAAAAAATCGGATTTTTTAGGGTGCTTTCAGTAGAGTCAACCTGTGCGTATAAAAAACCGGCGCTTTCGGTCAATCCGAAAGCGCCGGTTGCGTTATCTCTGAGATGCGCGTCAGTTGGTCGCGGTGCTGTGTTTGCGGCGCTGGCGCGAGGAGCGTCCACGGGATGCGGTGCTGCGGTTGCGACCTCGGCTGCGCGGTTGCGACGGCTTGGGCCGCTGCCTATCCGGCTGGAAATCCCCGTAGTTGAAGCCCCGCACTTGCCGGCGCTCGATCCGTTCGCCCAGCACCTTTTCGATGTCGCGCACCATCGCTTCGTCGTCCGGCTCGGTGAACGTGAACGCCTCGCCAATCTGGTCGACGCGCCCCGTGCGCCCGATGCGGTGGGTGTAGGCGTCCACGGTGTCGGGTATATCGTAGTTGATGACGTGGGTGATGTCGGTCACGTCGATGCCGCGCGCGGCGATGTCGGTGGCGACCATGATGTCGTACTTGCCGTCGCGGAAGCCGTCAAGCGACCGCTGGCGCTGGTTCTGCGACATATTGCCCTGGAGCGCCGTGGCGCGATACTTGCGCTTGGTCAGATCGCGGGCCAGGTTGCGCGCGCGGTACTTGGTGCGGGTGAAGACCAGCACGCGCCCGGTTGCCGTTTGCTCCAGCATCGTCAGCAGCAGGTCCTTCTTCAGCGCGCGCGGCACAGGATAGAGGGCGTGAGATACGCTCTTCGCCGGGGCAATCATGCCGATCTGTACCGTCACCGGGGTGCGGAGGATTTTGTCGGCCAGGTCGCGGATCTCATCCGGCATCGTGGCGGAGAAGAAGAGGGTTTGCCGTTGGGTGGGCAGCAGCTTGAGGATGCGGCGCACATCGGGTAAGAAGCCCATGTCGCACATCCGGTCGGCCTCATCCAGCACGAGCACTTCGACGTGCGACAGGTCGATGACGCCCTGACCGTGTAAATCGAGGAGGCGTCCGGGGCAGGCGACGACAATTTCGGCTCCTTGTTGCAACGCCTGGATTTGCGATCCCTTGCCGACGCCGCCGTAAATCGAAACGCTGCGCGCGCCGGTCTTCTTCCCCAGGTCGATGCTGGCTTGATGAATTTGCTCCGCGAGTTCGCGGGTTGGGGCCACAATCAACACGCGCACGCGCCGGCGCTGGCCGCGCAGCAGGCGCTGCAAAATGGGGAGGACAAACGCCGCGGTCTTGCCCGTGCCGGTCTGCGCGATACCTAAAACGTCCCGTCCTTCACGCACGACGGGAATAGCTTGCTCTTGGATGGGGGTGGGGGTGGTGTATCCCGCGGCCTTAACGCCCGCGAGAATCCGGGGGTCGAGAGAAAATTGTTCAAAATTCACGAAACGTACTCCTTGACTAAGTGAGCCAAGTCGCACGCTTGACCCTAAATTGGAACGCGACAAACCATTGTTCGTCAACACAAGGGCTTATTATACGGGTTTTGCGGGAATTGTCAAATTTTTTCCATACGTCATACAACTTTGCACTGAGGGTTAAACTGCGTGGGTATCTTGTCGATAAAGCGCGGGGATTTCAGACTTCCGAAGTCGTTGCTACAAGATCTGACAGGTTTTAGAAACCAGGTCTAGGTCTGGGAAAAGGCCCTGAGATTATTGGCAATACCGCAAAAGTCACCCTGTTTGGGACACGGATGAACACAGATTTCACGGATAAAACCCAAAAAAATCCGATTTTTTGGAAAGTTGATACTAGACATAGATTTTTCGCGTGCGAATTTCATATAGGTAGTAGGCCGCGTGTGGAAAAATCGGATTTTTGACCTTTTTTCAGGGGAGTTATGCCTGGGCCTCTTGGCTCGCAGCCGCCTTGACCGGCAGGGTCACGGTGAAGGTGCTGCCCACGCCCGGCTCACTTTCCACGTGTACTTCGCCCTGGTGCGCGCCGACAATGTCTTTGACCAGGGCCAGGCCTAGCCCGGTGCCGCCATAGCGCCGGCTCATGCTCCCATCGACTTGGTAGAAACGGTCGAAGATGCGGTGGAGTTGGTCGCTGGCGATCCCGACGCCGGTATCGCGCACCGAGAGCAGGATGGTGCCGTTGATGTGGTGCAGGTTGACGTCGATATGCCCGCCTTCTGGCGTGAACTTGAGGGCGTTGCCGAGCAGGTTGTCGAGCACGCGCCGCAGTTGGACGGGGTTGCCGCTGATGATGGGGACGGCGTCGGCTACGAAGGAGGTCAGTTTCAGCCCCTCTTGTTCTGCCGAAGCCTGGAACTCGTCCAACACGTCGCGCACCAGCGCGGCCATATCCATCGGCTCGCGCTCGGGGTCCTGGTCCTTACCCTGCACATCCATAATCGCGTTGATGTCGTCCACCAGCCGCGAGAGCATCTGGAGCCGCCGCACGATGATGCTCATCGGTTCGACCTGCTGCTGTTGGAGTTCGCCGAGCGCCTCTTCCAGCAGCATCTCGGCGTAGCCCCGCGCGATGGCGATGGGCGTGCGCAGTTCGTGGGAGACGTTCTGGATGAACTGATCCTTCAGCCCGTCAAGCTCGCGTTGCTGCTCCAGGGCGCGGGCCAACTCCGTGGCGCGATCCTCCTCTTGCGCGAAGAGGCGCGCGTTCTCGATGGCGATGGCCGCTTGCGCGGCGAAGGCCATTGCCAGCCGGGCGTGCTCCTCGGTATAGAAGCCCTGTTTGTTCCTGTCCAGCGAGAGCATCCCAATCAGCCGGTCGCCGAAGAGCAGCGGCACCCCCATCCACGCGCGCACTTCCAGCGCGTTGTGCGGGGCCATGTGGAAGTCCTGATAGTACGTTGGGGCGTCGTCGAGGATCAGCGGCTCGCGGGTCTCGGCCACGATGCGGTTGGGATTATTGCCGGATCTCAGATCAAAGCCGTAATGTAACAGCGCGTCCAGGTCGGGGAAGCCGCGCCCG
The DNA here is from genome assembly GCA_007130345.1 of Thermoflexales bacterium. Lineage (GTDB taxonomy): Bacteria > Chloroflexota > Anaerolineae > B4-G1 > SLSP01 > SLSP01. The sequence goes on along the minus strand of SLSP01000359.1, from coordinate 4,866 downwards.
CCGATGATTTCCATCCGCTGCCCTTTGAGTTGTTGGACCGAGGCGCTGTCGTAGGGGACGACCTGTTGTAATTTTGCCAAAATCAGGTCGAAGACTTCTTGCAAATCCAGCGTGGCGCTCAGGGCCTGGGTGACGGCGCGCAGGGTTTCCGCTTCCTGGCGGCGGCGGGCTTCGGCCTCGAAGAGCCGAGCCGTTTCTACGGCATTGACGCATTGCTGGGTCAACGCCTGGATGAAAGCTATGGCTTGCGTGGAGAAATGGCGCGGCGCGCGATGCCACAGGACAATCCCGCCGATGACCTCGTCTTCTTGCAACATCGGCACGGCCAGCACCGCGTGAATGTTCTCCATCGCGGCCAGCGCGTCGAAGGGGTAGTCCGATTCGGCGTACAGGTTGGAGATTTGCACCGCGCGCTGTTGGGCGGCGGCCTGCCCGATTCCCCCTTGCCCCAATTCGATGCCCTCGTCCTCGATGGCGGTCAGGAAGTCCGCGCTGACACCATATCCCGCCGCGACATATAACCGACCGTCGTCGCGGAAGGCGAAGACGCCGCTGGCATCGGCGTTGGACAGCTCCGCCGCGTGCCGCGCGATGGAGATGAAGAGCTGCTGCAAGTCGGGGCCGGAGTCGGGCACAGAGGTGATCTCGCGGTTCACCCGCGTGATGGCGGCTAACTCGTCGGCGCGGCGCCGCAAGTCCGCGTTGAGGAATGCCTGGGCGATCAAGTCCGCGATCTGGCTGGCAAAGGCGATCTCGTCGGGGTACCAGTCACGGGGCTGGCCGCGATGCTGATGTGAGACCGCGCCGATGACTTGTCCGTGAACGCGCACCGGCGCTTCGATAGTGGCGTGGATGCCGTGCTCCGTCCAATAATCGGCGACCAACTCGCTGGTACGCGCGTCCTCGCTGACATCGCGGGCCGCGATAACCCGTCCCGCTTGCAATGCGGCCAGGTAGCGTGGGTAGCCCAGGATATTCATAATGCAGTGGGGGGTACTATGTTCTGCCAGGCGGTCGAAGGTCTCCAGGCACTCGATGTCCTCGCCGTTTTCTGCGAAGCACCAGATATTCACGCGATCCACGGCCAGGGTGTCGGCTGTGGCGGTGGTGATGGCGCGCAGTGTCGCCTCGATGTCGCCGGCGGCCATTGCCGGATGCGTCGCCAGTTGGACGAGGGTGGTGTGCTGGCACTGCATCCGGTTCACCAGCGCCATGCTCTCGGCCTCGTTCCGCTTGCGCTCGGTGATGTCCTCTTCGATGGCGATGTAGTGGGTGATCTGGCCGGAGGCGGTGTAGATGGGCGAGATGGAGGCGGAGACCCAGTACGCGGTGCCATCCTTCTTGAGATTGCAGAATTCGCCGTTCCACTCCTTGCCCGCGCGGATGGTCTGCCACAATTCATCATAAGACTCTGCGGAAGTCTCGCCCGATTTGAGGAAATCAGGCCGGCGCCCGATGATCTCTTCAGCCGGATAGCCGGTGAGCAGGCAGAAGCGGGGATTGACGTAGTCGATGACGCCGTCGTGATCGGTGATGATGACGGAGACGGGGCTTTGCTCGACGGCGCGGGAGAGTTTGCGCAACTGCTCTTCGGCGCGGCGACGGGCGCGGCGCACGGTGGCCTCTTCCAGTTCGCGGCGCACGGCCGGCGAGAGGCGGGCCAGATTGTCCTTCATCACGTAATCGGAGGCCCCGGCCTTCATCGCCGCGACGGCGACCTCTTCGCCGATGGTGCCGGAGACGATGATGACGGGTATATCGGGGGCGTGGGCCTTCATCAGATGCAGCGCTTGGAGGCCGCTGAAGTGGGGCATGGCGTAGTCGGTCACGACAATGTCCCAGTCCCGCGCGTCCAACGCGGCCTGCATGGCTACCGCGTCATCCACACGTTCGAAGGTCAGATCGTAGCCGCCCCGGCGCAAGCTCATAGCGACGAGGAGCGCGTCATCCTCCGAGTCGTCAACGATCAGCACTCGTAATGGGACGCTCATGAGCCGATCTTGATGTTGGGGGAGATGTTGAGCACCAGCCAGTAGAGGCCCAGTTGGCGTACCGCTTCCACAAATTGGTCAATGTCTACCGGTTTGCGGATATAGCTGTTGGCGTGTAGGTTGTAGCTCTGCACGATGTCCCGCTCCTCATCTGAGGAGGTCAGTACCACGACGGGGAGCAGTTTGGTGCGGTCGTGCTCGCGCACCTGCCGCAACACCTCCAACCCGTCGATTTTGGGCATCTTGAGATCCAACAGGACGAGTTGGGGCAGTTCATCGGGGTCGCGGTGGGCGTATTGACCGCGCGCGAAGAGGTAATCCAGCGCTTCGGCGCCATCACGGGCCACCACGACTTTGTTCATAATCTTGCTCTTTTTGAAAGCGCGCAAGGTCAATAATTCATCGTCTGGGTTATCTTCTACTAACAAAATGATCCGTTCTTTCATCCCCAACCTCCTGAGTCCCACATTCACAAAACGAGTTTTCTGTACCATTCATGCTCCTTGGGCTTCTTTGACGGCGCGCAGCGTGAAATAGAACTTCGCGCCCCGCCCCGGCTCACTTTCTGCCCATGTCCGTCCGCCGTGGCGGTGGATGATGCGTTGTACCGTCGCCAGGCCAATGCCGGTTCCATCGAACTCGGTGGTGCGATGGAGGCGTTGAAACGCTCCGAAGAGCTTGTCGGCGTAGGCCATATCGAAGCCCGCGCCGTTATCGCGCACAAAATAGGCCATCTGGCTGCCTTCCGGCTGGCATCCGCACTCGATGCGGGCGTTTTCCTGCTTGCCGGTGAACTTCCAGGCGTTGCCCAACAGGTTGACCAGCACCACGCGCAACAGCCGGGGGTCGCCGTTGACCTGCATATCCGGCTCGACCACGATCTCCACCTCGCGCTCCGGCTGGAGTTGGTGCAGATCGGCGAGCACCTCGTGGGCCAGCGCGCTGAGATCGAAGTCCTCGCGGTGCAGTTCGCCCCGCGTCAGCCGCGAGAGCTTGAGCAGGTCGTCGATGAGGTGGGCCATCCGCTGGCTGGCGGCGCGTACCCGGCGCAGGTAATCCTTGCCCAGGGCATCGAGTTCGTCCCCATAATCTTCCAGCAGGGCCTGGCTGAAGCCGTCGATGGAGCGGAGAGGGGCGCGCAGGTCGTGCGAGACGGAGTAGGAGAAGGCTTCTAGCTCTTTGTTGGTGGCCTCAAGCTGCGCCGTGCGCTCGATGACGCGCTGTTCTAGCTCCTCGTTGAGGCGGCGGATCTCTTCCTCTATCCGGCGGCGGCGCGCGATTTCTAGCTGGGCCGCTTCGTAGAGCCGGGCGTTCTGGATAGCCGAGGCCAACTGGTCGGTCATTACCTGGAGCACGGCGACATCCTCTTCGGAGAAGGCGGATTCCTCGATGCTCTGCACGGTCAGCGCGCCGATGGCACGCCCGCGCGTCACCAGGGGCAGCGCCATCTCGGAGCGCGTGGCGGGCAGGTGGGGGTTGTCGAAGCGCACGGCTTCCTGGCCCACGTCCAGCGCGATGCGCGCGCGCGCGTTGGCAACGCACCACCCGATCATCGATTCGCCTCCGACGGCTAGTTTATGTCCGGCGGCCAACATCACGCGCCCGGCTTCGCCGGTGCCGGCGCGCAAGACGGCGTATGCTTCGGCATCGTCCACCAGGAACAGGCCCACGTAGTAGAAGCCGAAGCGCTCCTGGATCAGATTGACCACCGTTTGCATCAAGGTGCCGGGTTCGAGGATGGTGATCACAGATTTGGAGACTTCGGCGGCGGTCTGCAACTGGGTGCGCCGGTGCTTGACGTTCTGCAAGAGCCACTCGCGCTCGGCCTCGGCTACGGCGCGCTCGGTGATCTCGCGTTGGGCGGCGTCGTAGAGCCGGGCGTTCTCGATGGCGATAGCCAGTTGGTCGGCGATGACTTGCAGCACGGCGATGTCTTCCCCAGAGAAGGCCGCCTCTTGGACGCTCTGCACGCTCAACGCGCCCATCGCTTCTCCCCGCGCTATCAGGGGGAGGGCCAGTTCGGAGCGGGTGGCGGGCAGGAGTGGGTTATCGAAGCGCACGGCTTCTTGGCCCACGTCCAGCGCGATGCGCGCGCGCGCGTTGGCAACGCACCACCCGATCATCGATTCCCCACCAACGGCCAGCCGGTGCTCTGTCGCCAGCATCTTGCGCCCGGATCGCCCGGTCGCGGCCCGCAACACGGCATACTCCCGCGCCTCATCGACGATGAACAGGCCCACGTAGTAGAACTCGAACCGCTCTTGGATTAACTCGACGGTCTGTTGGGTCAGCGATTCGGGATCCAGGATGGTGCTGACGAATTTGGAGACCTCGATGGCCGTCTGCAAGCGCGCGCTGTGATGTTGCAGGTCGGCCAGGATGCGCGTCAGTTCTAACTCGGCCTGCTTGCGGCGGGAGATGTCGATGGAGATGCCGCAGACGCCGTAAAGCTGGCCGTCCAGATCGTAGGCGGGGTATTTGTCGGAGATGTAGGCGTGCGCGCCATCGGTGTGCAGGGTCTCTTCTTCAAAGCGGAGGGGGCGTTTGCGGCGCAGCACGGCGCGGTCGTTGGCGCGATAGTCCTCGGCCAGCGGTGCCGGCACGATGTCGAAGTCGGTGTGGCCGATGATGGCCTCGGCGGGGCAGTTGTGGATGTCCAGATAGCGCGGATTGACCAGTTGGTAGCGGCCTTCCAGGTCTTTCAAGTAGATCAGCGCGGGGGCGTGCTCTAAAATGGCCTGGAGATGGCGTTGGTTCTCTTGCAGATGCGTCGCCAGAGCCTCGCGCTCGGTAACGTCCTCGAAGACGATCCACCAGAGGGTGGCGGTGGCCGGCCCGACTCGAAAGGCGATCTCGCGCGGGGGGCCATTGCCGT
>SLSP01000085.1 GCA_007130345.1 Thermoflexales bacterium | reverse complement strand
GTAAACCGCTCTCCAAGTTGATAGAATCAATGACGCAAAGCACAGCCGCCGGGCCTTGCTTCAGCAAATCCACCGTCACCTGTTCGGCCTGGTTGGTGGCCTGCAACCCATACGTGCCGGGGGCATCAATCAACTTGGCCGAAATGCCGTTGATGGTCATTCGCCCCTCGGTGTAATCTACGGTGGTGCCGGGATAGTTGGACACCTCGATATGCAGGCCGGTGAGGTGGCAGAAGATGACGCTCTTCCCGACGTTGGGCTGGCCCACCAGCAGCACAGACGTGGCGGACGTATCAGTCACTTAGGCGCACCATAATCTGAGCGGCAATGCACCGGTCAATGGCAATCAGCCGCCGGTCGGCCTGCACCACAATAGGCCCGCCGGCGATATTGTGAGCGATAACGCTCAAACGCTTCCCGCAGCGCACGCCCAGTTCCGGCAAAAGTCCCATTGGCGGCACAGACTCAATCGTACCCTGCTGTCCGGGAGCCATCGTCTTGAGGCTGGCGGCGCCCGTGTGGTTTATAGAGGTCTCGGTGATGACGCGAGGCTGTGATAATAACGTTGTGGTCATAATGTAATCACTCCTTGTGGCGAATTGCAAATTTCAAATGGCAAATGGCAAAAAACCCTCTTGACGCTTGACGTTTGACGCCTGACTTTTGACGCCCCACGCCCCACGCTTCACGAAACAACACGCAAGGCAACGGATTGCTTGCCCAGGCGGTGAGCGCAGGTGGCTTGCTGTAGCTCCACGTCCGGGGAGGCGAGTGGGCTACAGTGGTAGAAGAGGCGCAGCCAACTTCGCGGCTCGCGGTAGACAATCCAGCAGCCGGGACTGGCCGCGTGCAGCAGCCGTTCCAAAATAGCGCCCTTCGGCGAGACGTGCAGCGAGACCCAGATGGCAGCGTATCCGCGAGCGGCGACGCGCAACCCGTCCTGCTCTAGCAGCCAAACCCGCCCGGCGACGCCACACGCTTGCACCATTGCCCGCGCCCGCGCCAACGTCCGGGGATCGGAGTCAACGGCATCCACCTCGTGCCCGCGCGCGGCGAGGAAACAGGCCGTATAGGGCAGCGCGCCCGCCCCGATGTGCAGCACCCGTTCCCCAGGCGCGAGAGCGATCAAGCGCAACTCGCGCTCCAGGACGCGCCCGTAGAAAAGCCCGCCATACCAGCGAAACAACCGCGCATCGGTGGAGAAAATGCGCTCCAGCCGCTTGATAACGCCGGCAGAGCTGCGGAACGTCAGATCACGGAACCGTCCGACGCGCTCCGCCGGTTGAGACGACGCAGCATACGAGGCGAGCGTGTGATGCGTCACAGAGAGGCCCCCGCCGGTTTTGCCAACGCTTCTCGCGCCGCGCCTCGCGCCGCACCGGAGGACAGAAACAGAACCGAGCGGTCAAAGGTCTTCATGTTCTGCGCGACAGCGTCCGCGAGGGTATAGGTTTGCGGCAGCGGGTCATACTGGGTTTGAAACGCCGCGCTAGGCGCGCGCGCCGCGACGCGTGTGGCCGCCATCCCCCCAAGCAGATGGGCCAAAATCGGGGCTTTGGGTTCAGCTTGCAGCGCGATGAGCGCGACATCAAAGTCCGCCGGCGTCCAGGGCGGCCTGGCGGCGTCGCAGCACACCACCCGGACGCGATGCGCCCATCCCTGGCGGCGGACGCAGGCCGCTGCGCGGCGCGCGGCATCCGGGTCGCGGTCAACGGCGGTGACGCGCGCGCCAGTGAACTGCGCAATCAGCAGCGCCGTAAACGGGATGGCCCCGCAACCGATGTTGAGCACTCGGTCATCTGCCGTGATCTCCGTCAGGGCAATCTCGTTTTTGATGACCCGGCGATAGGGGAAGCTGTATAGCGTCACCAGAAGGCGACTGCGGCTACAGAGCTTTTCCAAGCAGGCGACCGTCCGCTTGATCAGCATCACGCGGCTCGGTTCACTGAGCATAGGGGGGAACTAGATACGTGGGAATACAGCGGATAGTTGGACAATATCGGTCTCCATCTTATGGGCAACGTTACCGTGCGGCCTTGAAATCGTTAGGCTTGCCTTATCATACCACGCGCCTTATTCTTGTCAAGGGGTTTATTTAGGTCTGCCCAAAGAAAAAGCCTTGACCCCAAGGGGAACGTCAGTTCCCCGTTACGGCGTATACGCGGATCTGACAGTCCGCTCTGAGCGGGGTTAACTGAGGAGGAACCTCCGCCGCGCCGTACTGGCGCGGGCGGCGGTTATCACAAAGCGGGCGTTTCTGGGGATGCCACCCACACCTGGGCGGCGGTATCGCGGGTCACGCTGAGATGCAGGTTGGGGCCGGACTCTCTTTCCAGCGCGAGCAGCCGCTCACCCGCGTCCGCTATCCCCAACACAGCGACGGGCGTGCCCACCTGTAGCCCGTGCTGATGCAAGAATTCGCGCACAGCGGTAGAGCGCGGAAGCGCCACGACGTGGCCCACCTGCCCGGTGGCGAGGGCGGTCAAGGGGATGGCTATCGGATACGTCAAGGTCGTGTCCGAAGAGGGGATGGGCATCCCCAGGGGCGTTACACGCGGGTTGCCCAGGAAATCGTCCAGGCGATCTGCCACATCGGCGGGGGTGCCATGTTCCAGCGCATCCGCGACTTCCTGCGCGCGTTCCGGCGCGAGTCCGAGCTTCTGCGTCAAAAAGACCGTCCACAATCCGCGCCGGCGCAACACGGCCAGTCCTCGCTGCTCGCCATCATCCGTCAGCGTGACGCCCTTATAAGGCTGGTAGAGCAGCAAACCCTGCTCCTGCAACTTCCGGCACATCTCGTTGGCCGACACGCTGGAGATGGACAGCGCGTCAGCCAGGGCAGAAAGGGGCACCAGCTCTCCCCTGGATTCCCGCAGGCGGATGATGGTGGAGAGGTACATCTCTATGCTTTCGCTCATAAGGTTATTATCTTGTGCTACCCTTGAATGTCAAGACCTACCCGACGACCGGGCAGGGCATGGTTCATTTTGAGGTATCTGCTGACAAGAACGGCTTGACACTTTCCGGCGTCAAACGTGAGTTCCCTGGAAAAAAGTCCAAAAATCCGATTTTTCCACATGCGACCTACTACATATATGAACTTCGCACGCGAAAAATCTATCTGTAGTATCAAGGTTCTAAAAAATCGGATTTTTTAGGGTTCTTTCAGGTGAGTCAAAACGTGAAACGTGAAACGTCACGGAATCCATAATTGACCTGGATTTGGCTCTCGGAAGTCAAAATCCTGCTTATCTTGGCATTGGTTTTGACGTTTGACGCATAACGTTTGACGAGCCATTAGCACACAGCAAAATGTTAAGCGGTTTTCTTTCGAGAATGAACTGCGCCCCAGACGCGCAGCCATCCCCTGCGCCTAGGCCACCAGCGTCAACCATTCGAGCAGCGTATCGTGGGCGAAGTTATCCGCGAGAGATTGGAGCGCGCGTGCCAGCCGCGAATCGGCCTCATAGCACGGCGCGATCACAGCAGCGATGCGGCGCGCGTCGGCATCGACGACGGCGGCGCGAAGTTCCGCGCGCCACGCGGCGGGCCGCGCGGCCAACGCGACGCGGAGTTCCTCTGGGAGATGCGCGGGGCTTGTCCTCGCCGGCGCGACCTCCTCGGTGGGCACTTCCGCCATATCCGGCACATTCTCCGGAGAGAGCGGCAAGGTGAAGTAGAACTGACAGCCCTCGCCCAAAGTACACTCGACGCCCACAACGCCCCCAAGTTTTTCGATAATGCGCCGCACGATGGACAGGCCCAGGCCGTGCCCATCGATACGCCCGCTGTGCATACGTTCAAAGGGCGTGAAGAGTTGCTGCTGCTGTTCGAGGGAGAGACCGGCCCCGTTATCGCGCACCCAGAAACGCGGCTGCGTCTGGTCGCCACGCGGGAGGGTGTAGCCGAATTCCACGCGCGGCGGCGTGTCGGTCTTCTCGCATCCCCCGTACTTGAGCGCGTTGCTGAGGTAGTTGATCCACACCTCTTCTATCCAGGGGGCGTGGCCGAGCGCGGTGGGCCATTGCGCGGGCGCGCTGACCTCGGCCCGCGTTGACTTGATCATGTAATCCATCCGCATCAACACTTCCTGCACGATGACGGCCATATCCAGGCCGACGACCTCTAGCTGGTCTACGTTGCGCACGCTGGAGAGGAGCAGCAACTCATCAATAATATCGCGCATCTTGTAGCCAGTCCGCGAGATCTTGTAAAGCTGCTCGCGCTCTCTGGATGAGAACCGCTTGCCACGCGCGTGCAACAAATCCGCGAAGCCGATGAGCACCGTCAGCGGGCTTTTGAGATCGTGGGCCACCGTGTGCGCGAAGGCGTCCAACTCCGCGTTATGGGATTCCAGGTCGGCGGCATAGCAGCGCAACTGCTCCTCGGCTTCTTTAAGATCGCTAACGTCCGTGAAGGCGGTCAGGGTGCCCGCAAAAACGCCCTCTTGGAAGAGGGGGCGGGCGTTGGCTAACACCGGCACTTCCCGGCCCGCCACATCAAACAGCGCGGTTTCATAATGTCCGGAGGCCCCTTCGAGCCGGCGGGCGTTCTCCAGCAACACGCGCTCTTGATACGCCTCCGGCACAATAGAAAGCGCGGGCTGGCCGACGAGTTCCGCTTCGGTATAGCCCAACATCGACAGCGCAGCCGGATTCGCAAAGGTGATCACTTCCTCCGAATCGGTAATCAGGATCGCTTCGGCGACGCCCTGGACAATGCCTTCGTTGAATTCCTTGAGATACGCGGTCTCCTCCGCGAGTTGCATGCTGCGCACGGCCACCGCCACCTGCGCGGCGATTGCGCTCAAAGTGGCGAGGCTATCGCGGGTGAAGTCCGGCTCATCCAGCGCGCGGGTGGCCGCGAGGATGCCGAGCATCTGCCCCTGACAATAAAGCGGCGTGATGATGGTGCTGCCAATCTGACACACCTCGCGGATTTGACGCGCGCGCGCGCCTTCGCGGGGGTCGGATTGGCCTTTGGGCGAGATGACCGGTTGCAGCTTGCGAATCACCCAACCGGGCAGACCGTCCAACACATCCGCGTAAGTGGGCACCGGCAGCGGCGCGGCATCCCGTGCCGTTTGCACAAAGTGGTGGATGATCTCATTCTCGTCTTCCACGAGCATCAAAAAAGCGCGTTGAGCATCGGCGATGTGCATAACGTATCCCACCACCGCCCGGAGCATCTCTTCTAGCTCATCATAGACGATGAGCGAGCGGGAGATTTTGTTGAGCAGTTGCAACTCGTCAATCAGCCGCTCCCGCTGCACAATCTCATATCGCAGGCGCAGATGGTTCTGAATCCGCGCCAACACCTCTTCACTCTGGAAGGGCTTGGTGATATAATCCTCGCCGCCGCTGGAAAAGGCCCGCAATTTGCTCTCCGTATCGCCTAACGCGCTGATGAAGATAATCGGCGTGGCGGACGTGGCCTCGATGGCGCGCAACCGCTCCGCGACCTCAAAGCCGTCCATATCCGGCATCATCACGTCAAGCAAGATCAGATCGGGCGGCGCGAACTCCGCCGTCGCCAACGCATCCTTCCCACTCCTGACCGGTCGCACCCGGTACCCATGGGAAGACAATATCTGCGTCAGCAAACTGAGATTGGTCGCGGTATCATCCACGACGAGAATATCGGCCTGGTAAGTTTGGGATGGTGTCATGATGTCCTCGCATAAACTGCGCGTGTTATAAGTGATTTGGGATGAGTTCTGTTGCGTATTGCGTATTGCGTGTTGATTGCTATTGCAAAGCCTGCGTCACGCATCACATCTGGCTCCGAGGGGATTGCCAAATCCCCACCGGATTTGGTAATCCGGCGCGAGCTTGGCACGTATAGACACAAGCCAACTTGCCTTCCCCTCTAGACCGTGTTAAGCTCTTGGACGGACGTTGACGCTTGACGTTTGACGTTTGACGCTCAACGTCTGACCCTAAACATCAAGGAGACCCCCGATGCAACTTTATTATATCCGTCACGCTCAATCAGAAAACAACCTCCTATGGGACCTCACGCAATCCGCCGAGGGCCGCACGGCGGATCCGGGCCTCACGCCGACGGGCGAGCGGCAAGCCCACCTGCTGGCCGCGCACCTGAAGACGGGCGAGTCCGCCCCGGACTACTCCGATCCGCACAACCTCACCGGGTTTGGCATCACCCACGTCTATTGCAGCCTCATGCTGCGCGCCGTCACCACCGGCGCTATCGTGGCCCGCGCCCTCGACCTGCCGCTCCGGGGCTGGATAGACCTCCACGAGACCGGCGGGATGTATACGCTGGACATGGACACCGAAGAGCGCGTGGGAGAACCCGGAGGCAGCCGCGCCGAACTTACCACGCGCTTCCCGGAGTTGGTCTGGCCCGCGGACGCTGATCCCGCCGGCTGGTGGCAACGCCCCTTCGAGGACGCCAACGCCCGCCGGCCACGCGCCGAGCGGGTGCTGGCCCGCCTGGTGGCCCATCACGGCGACACCGACGACCGCGTCGCGCTGGTCAGCCACGCAGCCTTCTACAATCATGTGCTGCGCGCGCTGCTGCACATCCCCCCCGATCCCGGCTTCTGGTGCGTGCTCGACAACACAGGTATCACGCGCATCGACTTCGTGCCTCAAGAGGTGCGCCTCATCTACACCAACCACGTCCCGCACCTGCCGCTGGAGCTGATCACCTAGTACGGCGCGTTAAATCCCCCCCAGTTGAATGTGCTTCAAGGGGAACGTCAGTTCCCCGTTCCGACGTGTCGCGGATCTGACGATCCGCTCTGAGCGGAGGTAACTGGGAAGGGACTTCCGCCGTGCTGTACTAGCCGCCTTCTGTCTCCGTCGGGTAACGCAGCCCCCACGCAGCGCGGAGGCGATCCAGCGTCTCCATAATCATCAACGTTTCGCTCCAGGGCATCACGTCGCTTTCCAGCCGCCCCGCGCGGAGGCACCACATCACTTCGGCAGCCTCGTAGTTGTAGCCGTTGCCCGCGATGGGGCAGATGATGGTCTGCCCGCGTCCCTGCTGCCAGCGATGCCAGAGCTTATCCAGCCCTAGCCGCCGCCCCACGCGCTTGATCCTGGGGGGGAGGCGTTGCATCTGCGGGCCGCCCTCGCGGTGGCGCGTCACGGTGAACCGCTCCGGGCTGAACATCGGATTGTGGATGTGGATGCGGCCCTCCGTCCCCAAAATCCGCGCTTCGATGGGCGAGGCCGTGCGCACCGCGCCGAAAATCTGCGCCATCCGCCCATCACCATAGCCCAGGATCGCCGCGCTCTGCTCATCCACACCGGTCTGGCCGAGATGCGCCATCCCCATCACGCGCTCCGGCGGTCCCAGGATCATGCAGGCCAGCGAGAGCGGGTAGATGCCCACGTCGAGCAGCGCGCCGCCGCCCAACTCCGGCGCGAAGAGCCGGCTATGGGGATCGAAGGGCGCGCGGAAGCCGAAGTCGGCCATCACCATCCGCACCTCACCGATGCGCCCCTCGGCCAGTACCTCGCGCAGGCGCACGATGGCGGGCAAAAACCGCATCCACATCGCCTCCATCAAGAAGAGATTTTTCTCGCGGGCGCGCGCCAGCATCTCGCGGGTCTCGGCGGCGTTGATGGCGAAGGGTTTCTCGCACAGCACCGCCTTGCCCGCGTCGAGGCATAGCAAGGTGTTCTCTTTGTGGAATGTGTGTGGCGTTGCAATATAAATCACATCCACGTCCGGGTCTTCTGCCAGCGCTTCGTAACTGGCGTGCCGGTGGGGGATGTCGTACAACCGCCCGAACTGCTCTGCCGAATCCCGCGCGCGCGATCCCACTGCCACCAACTCCGCGTCCGGCACATGCCGTAACCCCTCCGCAAAGGCATGGGCGATGCTCCCCGTGCTCAAAATCCCCCATCGAATCATTTGTGTCATCTTGCCCCCCACTCTCTGCGGGCCTGTCCATCTCACCCGCGTGAATTCAGCCCCACCTAACCGAGCGTCTGCGCCACGCGAAACCCGACGCTG
>SLSP01000405.1 GCA_007130345.1 Thermoflexales bacterium | reverse complement strand
GGCGATGCGCGCCTTGATGTCCTGATGCGCGGCGGCGTCGTAGCCCAGTTCCGCCAGATGCGCGAGGGTCTGCTGCAACGTCGCCCGCGCTTCGAGGGCGTAGCGCCCGGCGTCCCACCGCTCGCGGCAGGTGGTCTCCGCCTGGAGATGCTGGCGCAGGGCCTCGCGGGCGTCGTCGGCGAAGGCGTCGTCGGCAAGCTGCTGCTCTACGGTGGCGGCCTGCGCGCGCAGCGTCTCGCTGCGCTGGCGGGCCTCCTCGCCTTGCTCCACCTGCTGCTGGAGGCGCGTCACGTGCTGCGCCTGGGTGTCGCGGCCCCGGAGCGCGCGCTCTAAGTCCTTGACCTGGGCCTGTTGCTGGTCGCGTTCCGCCTGAAGCGCCTGGATGCGGGTGGCGTTGGCGCGATATTCGTCGCCCATGCTCTTGCCCTCCGCCTGGATGTCGGCCAGTAGCCGGTCGTGATGCTCCGGCGTGAGGGCCTGGCGGCAGAGTGGGCACTGGCTCTCGTCCGCCGCTTCCAGCGCCTCCAAATCCTCTTTGGTCTTGTTCATCACCTCGCGCAGTTGATGGTTGCGCTCAATGAGGCGCGTGCGCTCCACCTCGGCGGCTTGGGCGGCCTCGCGGGCCGCTTCGAGGGCGTGGGCCTGCGCGTCAAGGCGGGCCAGTTCCGCCTGGGCCGTCTGGAGCGCGGCGGCGGTCTCTTCGCCGGGGATGCGCTCTTCCAGCAGCGCGATCTGGCCGTGGAGGTCGCGCAGGTCGCTTGCCAGCCGGGCGCGCTCCGCGTCGATGGCCTGCCGCGCCTGGGCGACGGCCTGCTCGGCGGCGTGGAGGGCCTGGGCCGCGGCCTCCCGCGCCTCGGCGATAGCCTGCTCGCACCGCGCCTTCTCCTCTTGAAGCCGGGCGGCCTGGCTGAGTTTGTCGCCCCAGGCGCGCTCCTCGGACACGGCGGCCTGGTAGTCGCGGTAGGTGGCCTCGATGGCCTCGGCTTGCCCGACCATGCTCTCGTAGTAGGCTTTGCGCCCCTGGTGCTCCTCGGTATCCTGCTCAAGCTGGTGCAGCCGGGCCGTCTCCTGCTGGATGCGCTGGTCGAGGCTGGCGATTTGGCTCTGGATGGCGAGGGCCTGCTGCTGGACGCGGGTGAGTTCATCGACCTGGGCCTGCACCTCGCGGAGGCGCGCTTCGGCCTCGCGCTCGGCGACTTCGGCGGCGGCGAGCGCGGCCTCGTACTCTGGGCGGCGGGCCAGTTCTTGCTCCGTCTCTTCCAGCCGCCGGTTGACTTCCTTCATCTGCCCCTGGGCTGTGGAAAGGCGACGCTTGGCGCGCTCCTGGTACTCGTTCCAGCGATCCAGTCCCAGGATGGTGCTGAGGACGCGCTTGCGCTCGGTGGGCGTCTGCACGGTGAACTCGTCGGCGTGGCCCTGGCGCAGGTAGGCGGAGTTGATGAAGGTGTCGTAATCCAGCCCCAGGTGTTGGATGATGCGGGCCTGGGTCTCGCGGATGCTGTCGGAGGTGAGGGTGCGCCAGCCGAGGTCGGTCTCCATCTGGAAATCGAGCACGGAACTGGTGGAGCGTCGCCCGCGCTGTTCGCGGCGGCGGAGGATGCGACAACGGCGCGTCTCGCCCCCGTGGTAGGGCATCCTGAAGGTGAACTCGACTTCCATCGAGTCTTCGCCGTGATAGACGAGGTCTTCGTCGTGGCCGTAGGGCGCGCGCGAGCGGCCCCACGCGGCCCAGGTGATGCCATCTAGCAAGGCGGATTTGCCCGCGCCGTTCTCACCGACCAGGCTGGCGAGGTGAACACCGCGCAGGTCGAGGAGGGTCTCGCGGTGCGAGAGGAAGTTGCGCAGATGCAGCGCTTCGGGGATCATCTAAGCTACTGCGCGGGGATGTCGGGTAGCACGTCTGCGGGGGGCGCGGGGCACAGGGATGTGCCTTGCCCGCGCCAGGGGAGCCAGTTCACAAATCGGGTCAGGGGTTCGGTGCCGACGACTTCGATGCGGCGCAGGGCGAAGAGGTTGGCCGCGCTCTGCCGGGACGGTGAGCCGACGGCGACGGCGCCATCGTAGCCGGCCTCGCGCGCCAGTTGGATCACGGTGCCGGAATAGCTGCCGTAAGGATAGGCTATCGAGCGCACGGTGATGCCCAAATTAGCTTCCAGCAGGCGCTTGGATTCGGTCAATTCGAACCGGGCCGCGTCCGCGCTCAGTTGCGCGAGGTCGGGGTGAGAGCGGGAGTGCGAACCGATCTCCATCCCGGCTTCGACTAGCTCCTGTAGCTGCTCCCAGGTCATAAAGCGTCCGCCGGTAGTGTAATTGGTGGTGATGTAATAGGTGGCGCGCATCCCGTATTTTTGCAGCAAGGGGAACATCACGTCGTATTGCTCAACCCAGCCGTCATCGACGGTGATGACGATGGGGCGCGGAGGCAGCGTGTGCGTGCCGCTGATGGCGTCGATGATGTCGCCGATGGTCACGGTCTGGTAGCCCAGGCGATGCAGGAGCGCGAGTTGCGCGTCGAAGTCTGCGGCGGTGACGTTATAGCGCGAGGTGCTCTGGCCTTCGAACTCCAACAGGTCGCGCCCGACGAAATGGTACATCAAGATAGGCACCATCATCTCCCCTTCGGCCAGGGGCTTCTCGATGTCGGGTTGGCAGAGGAGGTGCTCCAGCGCAGCATCGGCGGGCAGTCGCTCGTCGAGCACGGTCATGTCGGGCGTGGGTGTCGGCGTGATGGTGGGCGTGCGCGTTGGGGCAGCGGTCGGGGTCGAGGTCGGCGTGGCGGTGGGCGTCGGGGTCGGGGTGGGCGAAGGTGTGGACGTCGAAGTGGCGGTCGCGGTCGGCGTGCTGGTGATGGTAGCGGCCAGGTCTCTGGCGTCGGCAAGCTGCGACGTTTCCAGGGGCTGGCGGATGCCGAAGTAGGCCAGCAAGAGCAGCCCGGCCAGCGTGAATATCGTGAGCAGGCGATACTTAAAGTCCATAGAACCTCATTCTCCCTTGAATCCCCGTGCGACGATGAAAGTTTCCCAACTTTCGTTGCGGGTGGCTTTGGGGCTGTGGATTTTCACCGGATGGAAGGCCATCTTGACGTCGTGAATCAGTTGGGGGAGGTCTTCGCCCTGGAAGACCTTGATGACCAGGTGGCGTCCGGGTTTGAGCAGGGCCTTCGCCACGTCCAGAGCCGCGTGGCCCAGTTCCATCGAGATGACGTGATCGCGCAGTTTGACGCCGGTGGTGGACGGGGCCGCGTCGCTCAGAATCACATCAGCTTGCCCGCCCGCCGCTTCGATAATCTGCGCCTGGATTGTGGGATCGGTCATATCCCCTTGCAGGATGGTCACGCCGGGGATCGGTTCAATCTCCTGGAGGTCAATGGCGATGACCTTGCCGCGCCTCCCCACCTCCTGGATGGCGACTTGCGACCACGAACCGGGGGCCGCGCCCAAATCCACCACGACGTTGCCATGCCGGAGGATGCGGAATTTCTGCTGAATCTGGATCAGCTTATAGGCCGAGCGGGCGCGATAGCCCTCTTGCTTGGCCCGCTGGAAGTACGTTTCTTTGCGCTGTTGTTTGCGCCAGTGCGACATAAGGCTCCTTAGGCAAATGGCAATGACATAGTGTTGCGTGTTGCGCAAATACGCAACACGCTCCTATCAAAATTCCCGGTAGGGTTCTAGTTGGTGTATCAGATGCTCTGGCAGGCGGCCTTCGATGTGTGTTCCCGCGACACTGTGGGTTTCGTCTTCTATCAGGCCGCGCTCGTGGAACAGGCTCACCAAGTCGCCCCGGTCGAAGGGGAGAAGCACGGTGATGCGCTGCATCTCGGATTCCAGCACGGTTTCGATTTCGGCCAGTAGCTCCGGCAGCCCGCGTCCCGTGCGCGCGGAAATGGCGACGCTATCGGGGAGGTCGGCCAGCGCGGTGCCGGCGGCCTCCGGGCTTGGCAGGCGGTCGATCTTGTTGAGCACGTTGATAAGCGGCAGCTCGTCCGCCTCGATGTCTCTGAGCGTCTGGTAGACGGCGCGGGCCTGTGCCTGGGCGCGCGGGTGGCTCACGTCGATGACGTGCAGCAGCACATCCGCCTCGGTCACTTCTTCCAACGTCGCTTTGAACGCGGATACCAACTCGGTGGGTAGCTTTTGGATGAAGCCGACGGTATCCGTGAGCAGGATGACCGTCCCGCCGGGCAGTTCGACGCGCCGGGTGGTGGGGTCGAGGGTGGCGAAGAGCTGATCCGCGATGTAGACCTTGGCCCCGCTCAGGGCATTGAGCAGCGTCGATTTCCCGGCGTTGGTGTAGCCCACCAGCGCGATGGTCGGCAGGCCGCTGCGTCGCCGCTGCTGGCGATGGCGCAAGCGATGGGCGCGCACATCTTCCAACTCATCCTTGATCTGCGAGATGCGCCGCCGGATGGCGAAACGATCCATCTCCAGCTTGGTCTCGCCGGGGCCACGCAAGCCGACGCCGCCCGTGCTCCCGCCCGCGCGCCCGCCGGCCTGGCGGGTCAGCGTGTGCTGTGTCCACGTCTGCGTGAGGCGGGGCAGCCGATACTCGTACTGCGCCAGTTCGACCTGGAGCGCGCCTTCTTTGGTGTGCGCGTGCTGCGCGAAGATGTCCAAAATCAGGGCGGTGCGATCCATCACCTTGACATCCTTGCCGAAGACGGCCTCCAACTCACGCTGGTGACGCGGCGTAAGCTTGTCGTCGAAGATCACGACGTTGACATCCAGGGTGCGCGCCATCTCCGCGACCTCGGCGGTCTTCCCCTTGCCGATGAACGTCGCCGGGTTGGGGCGTTCTAGCTTCTGCACCGTCTGCCCCACGACATCCAGCCCGGCGGTATCGGCCAGGCGCTCCAACTCGGCCAACGAATACTCCGGCGCCCACGCCTCCGGCAAATACGCGCCCGCCGGAATCGCTTTCCATTCCACACCGACCAGGTACGCCTTCTCCGGGGGGGCGATAGTCTCCTGTACCGAACTCCGATGTCCCATAAACTCCACATCCTCTGCGCGTGTATTATAATAGTAGATAGCCGTATCCTAAACGTCATGATAACCGGAAACCGAGGATGAGCAAGTACTGTGCGCAAAGCCATCTTCGGGTTTCCAGTTGCTATGCCGGACTTTCTATGCTAACCTTGAGGCTGATAGTCAAACGTGAGGCGTCAAACGTCAAAATTCTGCCACGATAACGCCTGACGTTTGAAGTTTGACGTAATCCACACCCTAAAAGGAGGAAGCTATGCGTACATTGCCGCGATGGATAGTGATGTTGATGCTGTTGGCTCTGACAGGCTGTACCCTGCGGGGCGAGCGGCCCACGCCTTTGCCCACAGTGAGCGTGACCCCAGATGACGCGCCAGCGACGGCCACCGCGACCGCCCCTCCGACCGCGACCCCGCTCCCGCCCACTGACACGCCCGCGCCCGCCACCGCGACGCCCGTTCCGGCCTCTCCCACGCCGCCACCGCCGACTCCCACCTCCCTGGCTGTGACCCCACAAGAGATTGTGTTGACCGCGCCCGCGGACGGAGACACGGTGGGCAATCCGCTGCGCGTCGTCGGCAGCACCGCGCAGATACCCTTTGAAGCGACGCTGGTCATCCACGTCTACGACGCGCAAGATCGCCGCGTGGCCGAAGTGCCCATCATGGTCGAAGGGGAGTACGGCAGCCGCGGCACCTTCGACGTCGAGATCTTCTACGGCGGTGCCCCCGGCCCCGGTCGCGTCGAGGTGCTGGATTTCAGCGCGAAGGATGGCAGCGTCATAGCCCGTGCCACCGCCCACGTCACCCTGGGCGAAGGGATGGGCGTCATCGAGTCGCCGGAGCCGCTGGCCGAGGTCACGCTACCGCTGCGCGTGTGGGCGCGCCTCGGCACGCCCGGCGAGGCCGCCACGCTGATCCTGGAATGGCGGGATGGCACGGAGGACGTGCTGGCCGCCACCTTGTTACCCGGCCTGGATGGGCGCGGCCTGCTGGCCGTAGCCGCCGGATGGGACAGGGACACGCATCCGGTTTCGCAGGAGGCGCTGCTCGGGCTCTACACGGCGGATGGCAGCTTGGCCGCCGCCCAACATCTGCGCGTGCTGCATCCCGATGACCCCGGCGCGCTGGGCGTCGATGTCTACTGGGTTGTGGGCGAGGAGGTCACAGCAGCGCGGCGACATCTACCGCGCACCCTGGGCATCGGACGCGCCGCGCTGGAAACGCTGCTCTGGGGGCCGGTTCCCGGCAACGCGGCGGGCTTCGATACCCTCATCCCGCTGCCCGCAGACGTGCTGACACACGCCTTGCGCGACGAGACGTGGGGCGAGCGCGTGGTCATCCGCGATCTGACCATCGTGGACGGCCTGGCCCGCGTCGATTTCTCGCGGGAACTGCTGGCCCATCCCGGCGGTTCGATGAGCGTGACCACCATCCACCAGCAGATTGAGCAGACGTTGCTGCAATTCTCTACAGTGGATGAGGTGCTCATCACCGTGGAGGGCGAGCGCGATCAGTTGCAGCCCTGAATCGGGAGACCTGTCAGGTTTTGAAAACCTGACAGGTCTGGAGAACACCCCCACGCGCCCGGTTGCGACTTTCGCAAATCGTGCGAAGATAGGGGGAGACTACCCGATGCGTGATGATTACGGTCACAAAATCTGAGTCCCCTGAAAAAAGTTCAAAAATCCGATTTTTGCACACGCGACCTACTACCTATATGAAATTCGCACGCGAAAAATCTACCTGTAGTATCAAGTTTCTAAAAAATCGGATTTTTAGGGTTCTTTCAGTAGCGTCAAAATCTTCGCATCACCCAACTTTAAGGACACTATGGACGAACAACGAACCGTAGCGCCCCAGGCCGAACCGGAAGAGATCGTGCTGGATCGCGCGCTGCGCCCGCAACGGTTGGACGGCCTCATCGGCCAGGATCGCGTGCGCGAGAACCTGCGCATCCTCATCGAAGCGGCGCAGGGGCGCGGCGAGGCGCTGGAGCACGCCCTCTTCTACGGGCCGCCGGGCTTGGGCAAGACCACGCTGGCCCATATCGCGGCCAACGAGATGGGGGCCAAGATCCGCATTACGGCGGGGCCGTCCATCGAGCGAGCCGGCGATCTGGCTGCCATCCTTAGCAACCTGCACGAGCACGAGGTGCTGTTCATCGACGAGATTCACCGCCTGGGCAAAGCCGTCGAGGAGATTCTCTACCCGGCGATGGAGGACTTCGCGCTCGACTTGGTCATCGGGCAGGGGCCGGGCGCGCGCACCGTGCGCCTGAGCCTGCCGCGTTTTACCGTCATCGGCGCGACGACGCGGCTGGCCTTGCTCTCGGCCCCGCTGCGGACGCGATTCGGCGCGATCTACCGCCTCGATTTCTACGAGACGGCGGATTTGGCGCGGATTGTGGATCGGGCCGCGCGCGCGCTGGACGTGCCGCTGGAGCCGGAAGGCCGTGAGGAGATCGCCCGGCGCGGACGGGGCACGCCCCGCGTGGCCCTGCGCCTCCTGCGTCGCGTGCGCGATTACGCTCAGGTGCGCGGCGATGGCGTCATCACCGCGCAGATCGCTGCCGACGCCCTCGCGCTGCTCGAAATCGACGGGCGCGGGTTGGACGACCTGGATCGCCGGGTGCTCCGCGCCATCATCGAGAAGTTCGGCGGCGGGCCGGTGGGCCTCGACACCATCGCGGCCTCCATTGGCGAGGCGTCCGACACGATCATGGACGTAGTCGAACCGTACCTGCTGCAACTCGGCTTCATCGACCGCACGCCGCGTGGCCGCGCCGCCACCCGGCTGGCCTACGAGCACCTCGACATCCCCTACGATGACGGCGCGCAAGGGACGTTGTTTTAATTGCACTGATTCATAATTTGCCATTTGCCACGAGGTTACACTATGCTAAATCCAGGAACACTATTACAGTCACGGTATCGCATCGCCAAGAAGTTGGGCGAAGGCGGGATGGGCGCGGTGTACCGGGCGTGGGACGTGCGCCTGGACGCATCGGC
>SLSP01000027.1 GCA_007130345.1 Thermoflexales bacterium | reverse complement strand
CCTAAAAATCCGATTTTTTAGAACCTTGATACTATATGTAGATTTTTCGCGTGCGAATTTCATATATGTAGTAGGTCGCATGTGGAAAAATCGGATTTTTGGACTTTTTTCAGGGGACTCAGTACAGCGCGGCTTAAATCGCCCCCCCAGTTGAATATGTTCCAAGGGGAACGTCTGTTCCCCGTTCCGACGTAGAGTCGCGGATCTGACGATCCGCTCTGAGCCGGGCTAACTGAGGAGGGACTTCCGCCGCACTGTACTAGCCCCCATCATCTCGGAAAAATGCCCTATAAACCCGACCACCCATAGCCAACCCTATACCCTCGACGTTGCTCCCAGGGGCGGCTTGCTCGATTGTTTGAATTGGATAGAATTATGTTAGCCTATGCAACTGGTCTAAGCAGCAGGCCGGAGATTAGCGTGTGGCCTGCATCTTGTAACTTATTTTAAGGGGGTAGGATGAACATTAAGGAATGGCTTGCGAAGTTCGATTGGGCGCAGGTGGTGGACGCGCTGTTTCCGGTGTTCGCTATGATGGGCGCGCTGGCCGTCGGGGCTGTGATCTTGCTCATCCTCGGCGCGAACCCGATCCGGGCCTACATCGCGTTGTTGGAAGGCGCGTTTGGCAGTACGAACGCCATCGCCGAAACCGCCGTGAAGGCGGTGCCGCTGCTGTTGGTGGGCCTGGGCATCTGTATCGCCTTCCGCGCCAACGTGATCAACATCGGCGGCGAGGGGCAGATGGTCGTCGGCGCGCTGCTGGCAACCGCGCTCGGCATCGCGCTCCCCGACCTGCCCGGCCTGGTGCTGGTGCCGATGGCGATGATGGCCGGGTTTATCGGCGGCGCGTTCTGGGGCGGGATTCCCGGCGCGTTGAAGGCGTACTTCAACGTGAACGAGATTCTGAGCACGGTGATGATGAACGCTATCGCCGTGCAACTGATGAACTATATGCTGCGCGGCCCGATGATCGACCCGGAGCAGGCACTGCTGGCCTCGCAGATTCCGCAGACGGCGCGGCTATCCACCGCCTACCACTTGCCGCGTCTGACGCCGACGCGGTTGCATCTGGGCGCGCTGATCGCTATTATTTTGGCGGTATTGGTCTACATTTTGCTCTGGCGCACCACGCTTGGGTATCGCGTGCGCGCGGTCGGACACAGCCCGCACGCCTCGCGCTATGGCGGTATCCGGGTCGAGCAGCACGTCGTCGTCGCGTTGCTCTTAAGTGGCGCGTTCGCCGGGTTGGCCGGCGCGATTCAGGTGTATGGCCTCAATTATCGGATGATCACGGACGGCTCGGCTACCGGCTTCACCGGGAGCGCGGGCTTCAACGGGATTGTGACCGCGCTCTTCGGGCAATTGCACCCCCTGGGCACCATCCCGGCGGCGTTCTTCTTCGGCGCGCTGCTGGTGGGCGCGAACCGATTACAGCGCGTGATGCAGGTGCCATCCGCCTTCATCATCGCGCTCAACGGGCTGGTGGTGGTCTTTGTGGTCAGCAGTGACATCTTGCAGAAGCGCCGCCAGCATAAGCGCATGGCGCGGATCGCGCGAGCCGAGGAGGATGCCGCCAAGGCTGTAACCCCGGCCAGTGCATCCCTTACGGGAGGTGACGTATGATTTCCGATATTTTCTCGACCACCGTGTTGTTAGGTATCCTGGCCTCCGGCATCCGGTTGGCGACGCCGTATCTGTACGCCGGCATCGGCGAGACGTTCAGCCAACGCAGCGGCGTGCTCAACCTGGGCGTGGAGGGGCAGATGTTGATGGGCGCGTTTATGTCCTTCTACGCGGTGTATGTGACGGGCAATCTGTGGTGGGGCCTGATTGTCGCCATGCTTGTGGGAGGTTTGATGGGCCTGGCGATGGCCTTCGTCACCGTCGATCTGCACGCCAAGCAGGGCATCAGCGGGATTGGGTTCTACCTGTTCGGCCTGGGGGCCAGCGACTTGCTCTTCCGCACGCTGATCGGCTCGGTCGAAACCGTGAGCGGCTTCCGGCCCATCGCCATTCCACTGTTGAGCCAGATTCCTTACATTGGCCCGGTTTTCTTCAACCAGAACCTCTTGGTCTATATCGCCTTCTTGCTCGTGCCGACGGCGTGGTTCGTGCTGAACCAGACGACGTTTGGCCTCAAGGTGCGGGCGGTGGGCGAAAATCCGCAAGCCGCCGACTCGCTCGGCGTGAGCGTGCGCGGTGTGCGCTATACCACCATCACGATGGGCGGGGTCTTTTCCGGGCTGGCTGGGGCCTCGCTGTCCATCGCGCTGCTCAACGTCTTCCAGCAGAACCTCACCAGTGGCCTGGGCTTCATCGCGGTGGCCCTGGTCTACTTTGGGGGCTGGCGCCCGTGGGGCGTGATGGTCGGCGCATTGTTGTTTAGCATGGTCAACTCGTTGCAACTGTGGATCCAAGTCCTGGGCATCCCCATTCCCTCCGACATCGCCGTGATGATGCCCTACGTCCTCACCATCGTCGCGTTGGTGGTGAGTATGCAGCGGATGCGCTCGCCCGCCGCGCTGACGAAGCCGTTCGTGCGGGAGGGATGAGGCGGGCCTCGGTGATGGATCGTGCGTTGATCGAGAAAACGGCGCGGCTTCTGGACGCCGTCAACTGGGCCGCCTATGGCACGCATCAGGCGGCGGATTATCTCGCGTATGTGGAGGGCAAACACGGCGACGAGCGGGAGTTGATGGACTTTCAGGCGATTCGCGCCGCGTGCCAGGCACCTCAAAGCGCGGCCCTCGATCTCGACGACTCGGTGCGGCGGCTGTGTACTATCGTGGCGCTGCTCCACGAGGATGTGCGGCAGCAGTCTCACTATAAGCCGGAGCGCGAGATCACGGCGGCGACGCTGAAGCCGCTGTTAGCCGCGCGCGCCGATACACCCGATGGGCAGGCCGTGGATCGCTATGCTTATCGCGTGGCTTACTTTGCGATGACGCGCATCCTGCTCGCCCGCGTGTGGGAGGACATC
The DNA here is from genome assembly GCA_007130345.1 of Thermoflexales bacterium. GTDB lineage: Bacteria > Chloroflexota > Anaerolineae > B4-G1 > SLSP01 > SLSP01. Next base: position 5,043 of record SLSP01000027.1, on the reverse strand, counting down.
GGCTTTATCGATCAGGTGCTCTATGATGGCGGGTTCGCGCATTGGTACGCGTATTTCAACCGGGAAATTCAGCGCGTGTTGCGCCAGGCGTTCCACTTTGCGGAAGAACGTTATACGTGGCTGTATGGCGCGGAGAATAACTACACCTGGTACACGCCCTCGGAGGCGGTGCTGGCCGACGTGCTCTACGAATTTTCCCGCTTCGATTTCCGCGCTCTGGATGCGGACGTGCTCGGTTCGGTCTATGAGGCATATTTGGATGAGACGGATCGCAAGAACAAGGGCCAGTATTACACGCCGCGCGCGGTGGTGCAATTTATCTGGGATCGCGTGGGCTTCGACGCGCCCGACCGCATCTTCCGCTTCGAGAAGGGCGCGCGCCAACCGCGCGTGGTGGCGGATTTCTGCACCGGCTCCGGCGGCTTCCTGGTCGAAGCGGCGCGCAGAATCCGCGAGGCGGTGCTAGGGCCGGCCTTCGATCCCGCCGACCCGACCGCGCTGGCAGGCATCAGCCTCGACGATCTGACGCTGGCGATGCTGGCGATTATCGAGGGCTTGCGCGGGGCGGAGATCAACGCCTTCGCCTACTATCTGACCGAGGTGAACCTGCTCATCCAGCTCACGCCCATCATCGCCGCCATCCAGAAGAAAGCGCCGCGCGCGCACCGCTTTGGGCGCGATTTCGCGCTCTCTGTGCTGCACCAGGACGCGCTCAAGTTGCACAATCGCCTCCAACCGACGCTGATCGATAACGGAGAGCGGCGCGTCGCGGAGTTCACCCAGGCGGACGAGGTCTATGAGGAAGACCGCCGCCACGACATCGTCCCGTTCACCGGCTTCAAGCGCGTCGTCTACGATTGGCTCAAGGAGGGGCGCGAGGTGGATTACATCTGCTCCAATCCGCCCTACGTGGGGGAGAAGGGGCACAAGGAGATGTTCCGCTACTATCGCCACAATTTTGAGTATTGGGACACCTACTACCAGGGCAAGATGGATTTCCTGTACTGGTTCATCATCCTGGGCCTGAGCAAGCTGCGCGATGGCGGGCGGCTGGCCTACATCACCACCAGCTATTGGCCTACGGCAGATGGGGCCAGGAAACTGCGGCAGTATATCCTGGATCACGCCAAAATCATTGAGATGATCGACTTTGGCGAGACGCGCATCTTCTCGGACGCGCCGGGGCAGCACAATATGATCATCGTGCTGGAGCGTTGCGACGATAAAACCGCGCGCGCGGCACACTATCCCCGGATTATCAAGGTGAAACGTGGTATCGAGACCGAGGCCCAGAGCTTTCAGGAGCGTTTGGAAGCCGTATTGGCGCGTATTCCGAACCGGTACCTGGCCGAATCCGCGCAATATGCCGATGACGTTATCGCCATGTTTCAATATCCGGTGCCGCAAGCGGCTATGGGAAGCCAGGCGTGGTCTGTATCCATCTCGTCTGATACGCATAACCTGCTTGCTCAAATCCAGGCGGGGGCGAAACCGCTCTCCGATGTGTGTCAGTTCGATCAGGGCGTCCAATCCAATGCGGATCGCCTGGCGCGTTCCAAACAGCGGTTGGTGGTGGACGGAGATTATCCGGTGGGCGCGCCCATCTTCGTGTTGACGCAATCCGAACTAGACCGGCTACATTTGACGGACGCGGAGCGAGCGATTTGCAAACCCTTTTACAAAAACTCGGACATTACGCCCTATTTGGCGAATTATTCTGGCAAAGAACAGGTGTGGATTCTGTATGTGACCCACGATGTGGATATTGAGACCTTGCCGAACATCAAGCGGCATCTGCTGCCCTTCAAGGCTATCCTGGAGGCCCGCGACACAACGTATGGGCGATCCAAGCACTGGTACGAACTGCACTGTGCCCGCGATGCCGCGATCTTCGAACAAGCGCATCTGGCCTGCCCCCGGCGCGCGCAGACCAACCGGTTCGCTTACGTCGGCCCCGGCCACTATGAGAATTCCGACATCTCTTTGCTGACCCCGCTGGAAGAGACGCGCGAGCATCTCAAGTATCTGTTGGCGCTGCTTAACTCGCGGGTATTGACGTTCTGGTCGCGGCACAAGCACACGCGCTATGGGCAGATGTGCGGTTACTATGGCCGCGACCTCAAGCGGATGCCCATCCGCCGCATCCGCTTCGAGCCGCCGACCGCCGAAACGGTCAAGCAGGCGGCGTTGGCGGCTCTCAACGCCGGCTTGGACGCGGGCGACTATGACGCGGCCTACGAATCGCTGCGTCAAGCCCTGGCCTCCGGGCAGGAGGACGTCGTCCACGATGGCTTGGTGGCGCTTGTGGAGCAGATCATCGCGCTCAAGACGGCCCTGGCCGACTACAACCCTTACTTCGACGCGCGCCTCACCCGCCTGGAAGAGGGCGATCCATTACCGGAGATCGATCCGCTGGCGGTGGTGCGCGGGATGCCGGACGCGGAGCAATGGAGTCTCGGCATCCACATCCAGCACGGCACGTTGACCGTCCAGGAGCAGCTTGCTGGGCCACGCGACGCTTTCTACTTCTACCGGATGCAGAGCGCGGGGGCGGATCACATCACGCTGCGCGCCAAAGGCCGGGACGCGGACACGCTCACGCTCCGGGGCGACGCGGCGCTGATCGCGTATCTCCAGCGGGCCTTGCCCGCGCAGCGCGAGCAAGCCTGGCGCGAGGTCAAGGCGCTGTTGGTGCCCCGGACTATGCCGGAGTACACGCGCGCGACCGCGCGCATCACGCGCCAGGTGGCAACCCTGCGCGCGCGCATCGCCGGACGGCAGGCGGTAATCGACCAAATCGCGCTCGATCTCTATGGGATCGGCGAGCCAGAAGCCCGCGCCCGCATCTTGGCACCTGGCGCGGCACATAATTTTGTGGTGTAGTCCCGGAGTGTCCGGGACACTTTAGTTGTTCAGTCCATTTCACACAGTTACTTTAAGTAGGAGGAGAATATGTTAAGTTTACGAAAGCTGTTCGTGGTATTGGTGTTGGCAACCTTGCTGCTCAGTGGTTGCGGCGGAGACGCTGTGGAGGATGACGTCTTCCGCGTGGCGGTGATTATGCCAAGCGGGATCAACGACCTGGCCTTCAGCCAGAGCATCTACGATTCCGTGCGCATAATTCAGGATGAGATGGGTGGCCCGGATTTTATGCAGTTCGTGTACTCCGAGAACATGTTCGTCGTGGATGACGCGGCGGCGGCGATTCGGGATTACGCGGCAGAAGGTTACGACCTGATCATCGCGCACGGCTCGCAGTACGGCAGTTCCCTGCGCGAGATCGCGCCCGACTTCCCCACCACCTCCTTCGCGCACGGCACCACCGCCGATACGTTCGTCGAGTTGGGCATCAACAACGTCTTCGCTTACGAGGCGGCCTCCGATGAGGGCGGCTTTGTCAATGGCATGATCGCGACGATGATGACCCAGAGCGGCGTCGTCGGCGTGGTTGGCCCCATCGAGACCGGGGATGCTCAACTGTACGTCGATGGCTTTGTGGCCGGCGTGCGGGCGAGTGACCCCGATGTGCAGGTCAACGTCAACTACATCGGTTCGTTCTCGGATGTGGCGCTCGCGGCTGAGGCGGCGAACACCCACGTCCAGGCCGGGGCCGATGTGATGGCCGGGACCGCGCAGATGGTGGTCGGGGCTATTGGCGTGGCGCGCGATAACGACGTGTACTGGATCGGCACCCAGGCGAGCCAGACCTCGCTGGCCCCCGATCACGTACTCGCCAACCAGATCTACGACTGGGCCGTCGTCTTGCGCGACATCATTGCGCAGATTGAAGACGGCGTCTATGGCGGCAAGGCTTACGTCATCACCCTCGCCAACCAGGGCCAGGTGATGGAATACAACACCAACGTGATCCCGCCGGAGGTGCTGGAAGCGGCACGCGCCACCGAGCAGGGTCTCATCGATGGAACCATCAGCACCGGCGTAAGGCAGTAAGTTTAGCGAATTACGGGATTCTGGCGTGATATTCTGCGCCAGAATCCCCTGAACAAAGTCCAAAAAAGATTTTTTAGGCAGTAGCGCAAAACTAACCCTGTGAAAAGAAGAAGCCCGCGGTTGATTTCAAGCAAGGACACAGATTTACACGGAAAAACACGGATTTTTTTTGTTTTATCCGTGAAATCTGTGTTCATCCGTGTCCCAAACAGGGTGACTTTTGCGGTATTGCTTTTTTAGGGTTCTTTCAGTAGATTCAAGAGGTGGTCTATGGCAGCATCCACATCACGCCGCAATGATTGGCGCTATTATAGGAATTTACGAGAAGGCGAATCTTTGCAGAAAAAATTACAAGAAAAGCATGGCGAGAACGTGAAATTTGACCCGGCCCCCGATGGTATTGATATAACCGTTGTTATGGAAAAGTTCATCGAGCCGTATATGGACTCTGCCGATACGAAAGCGGGCTACTATAAGCTCATAGGGTTAGCTGTGATAGCCTGGAACATTTCACTGCTATCCAAAAGACGCCGGCAGAAAGAAGCGGTCAATGAGATCATAGGAAAACTGCCCCCAGATGTGCGCGCAGATAGCCGAAAGCTCCTGACAACGTTGTTAAAAAGGAAGCGGCGTCACTTTGCCCAGTTCAGACAGGCAATTTTAGACTACAAAATTACCGACACAGGCCATGGTTTCCATCTCCAAGTAGAAGCAACATCCAAGCCGATATAAAGGCCGGCCTAGCACTCCGGCGAGAGTTTAGCGCGATATGGCGCGATATGGCACAAAGATTTTAAGGCTGTATCAACATCGCGCAACACGATAATCAGATTTTTCCACACGCGACCTAAATTTTTCTTAGCGTCTTTGCACCTTTGCACCTTTGCGTTAGTTTTTTCGCAGTAGCGCAAAACTAACCCTGTGACAAGAAGAAGTCCCCGGTTGATTTCAAGTAAGGTCACGGATGAGTCTCCTGAAAAAAGTCCAAAAATCCGATTTTTCCACACGCGACCTACTAAATATATGAAATTCGCACGCGGAAAATCTACATCTCGTATCAAGTTTCTAAAAAATCGGATTTTTTAGGGTTCT
>SLSP01000418.1 GCA_007130345.1 Thermoflexales bacterium | reverse complement strand
CGCCCTGCGCGCCATCGGCGAACCGAAGGAGCTTCACGCCCTGCCAGCGGTGCAAGCCGCTCAAGCCATCGCCGCCGAGCGCCTATTCTTGCATTGGGAGTTGACCTTCCCGGAGATCTTCTTCGATAGATTGGGAGTCCCTTTGCCGGAGGAGAAGCAAGGGTTTGATGTGGTGATTGGAAATCCGCCGTATGTGCGTGGACGTGTATTACCATCCAGTGCTAAACAATTCTATGCAGCGAATTTCGTGAGCACTTTCAAATCCTACGATTTGTATGTTCTATTTATTGAAAAGGGTTTCACTATGCTACGCGAGGGTGGATTCTGGGCTATGATTATACCCCGATCATTTCTAACAGAGTCCTATGGGGAAGTGATAAGAAAATGGCTGTTAGAGTATGCGACAATTATTAGTATCACCGATTACCTGGGCCTATCAATTTTTGAAGATGCGAGTGTGATCAATTGTGTACCCACTCTAAAGCGAACTTTTGATAAATTAACGCAAGATAACCAAATTGAGATACGGCGAATCCAGCAGGATGAGACCTACTTGATTCCCGAAACCGTGTTTTTGGAAACGCCACAGTGTGGCTTCCGCATAGAACTAAGACCTGATGCTGTAAACCTTATAGATAAATTGAGAGATAATTCAACTCGAATTGGGTCTATATGTTATGTTAGTTATTCTATAGCTGCTCACAGTGAGGTCGAAAACAAAGGCAAGGATGCCTATCTGTTTTTAGAACAAATCAACGATAAATGCAAGCCCTTTATCGAAGGCAAAGAGATTGATAGGTACAGTATCAACTGGCAAGGGCGATATCTTGAATATGATCCCGATATTCTTCGCCGCGCCAGTTTGCCCGGATTGTTTGAGAATCCCAAAATAGCAGTAGTTGGCATAGCAGGCACGACAGGAATTTCAGCAACTTATGATTCCCAGGGTTTTTATGTAGGCTATCCAGCCATTTGCCTTACCCTGAAACATCATTTAAGAAATGTTGAACGTTCAGATATTCGTTTCACAGATGCAGAAATTGAGCGATCTCGTCAGTTTGATCTGTTATATCTTCTGGCAATAATGAATAGTAGTCTGATGAAGTTCTACTTCGACACCCTCATATTTAGCACCAGTCAAACGATTTATTCAGATAACATTCGTGAACTCCCCATCCCCCGCATCGACTTCACCACCCCCGCCGACGAGCGCGCCGCCCTGGTTGCCCAGGCCCTCGCCCGCTACGAAGCCGCCCTTGACGGTTCACGTTGGACGTTGGACGTCACCGACTATCCCCCCGACGTTATCCACGACCTCCTCGCCCACCTCGCCGAGCAGATGATCGCGCTCAACCGCCAGAAGCAACAGCGCGTCGCTGATTTCACCCTCGACCTCGAAGGCGTCACCGACGCCGCCACCTTCGCCAAGCTCCAGAAGGGCAAGCAAGGCCGCACCCTGTGGAAAGCTGCCGCTTGCCGTCCCTACGTCGAAGAGGACAGCTACACCACCCACAGCCTCGAAGAGAGCCTGGCCTGGTCAGAGGACGCCTACAAAGCCTTCGTCAAGAAGCTGGCGGGCCGCGTTCCCCGCCTCAGCGACCTGATCGCGGTCTACCGCGACCACGCGCCGGAGTACACCGCGCTGGTGCAGCGCATCGCCGCCACGGATCGCATCATCGACCAGATCGTGTATCAGCTTTACGGGCTGACCGAAGAAGAAATCGCTATCGTTGAGTCGTAGGAGCGACTCTCGTGGTCGTCCTTCACCCTGAAGTGTTACGTTACGGTTAATCTGTTCCTGGAGCAACTATGACTTCCCTGAAAAAAGGGCAAAAATCCGATTTTTCCACACGTGATCTACTACCTATATGAAATTCGCAAGCGAAAAATCTATCTGTAGTATCAAGTTTCTAAAAAATCGGATTTTTTAGGGTTCTTTCAGTAGGGTCAACTATGACTTCTTGGCTTAACACGTTCTTCATTGATTCCAGTGGCCTTCTGACGCTGGCGCAGGCGTTGCTCGCCGGCGCGCTGGCCGGGTTGTTGCTGCGAGTCCGCCGTCCCACCCGCGCGACCCGGCTACTCGCCGGCAGTGCGTTGGCGTTGACCGGGGTGTGGCTCTCCAATTTCTTGATCATCGCCACGTTGATGCCGCTATGGCTCAAAACGCAGACCCTCTTCCTCCTGCTTGGCCCTCTGTGCTTCATCCAATTCGCCTATCATTACCCGATCATGCTGCCGGAGCAGCGCCGGGAAGCGCGCTACGCGCTGATATTCTCGGCGGCGGTGATGGCGGCGCTGATGGGCTGGCGGCTGGTGTATCCCGACCGGGCGACGGCGCTGTTCCGCGCGGTGATCTGCGGCGCGCTGATTCTGACGTTGGGCTGGACTTTCGGCGTTTGGCTACGCCGGTTGCGATACTTCACGACCGACAAGGCGGACGCGGCCTCCGCGCGGGCGATACGCGCGTTCCTCGGCGTGACGCTCGCGCTGTTGGCGCTGATTGTGTTGAGCCTTCTCGTTGTCTACGTGGTGACGCCACTCGGCTACCTCCCACAGCCCGCGCTGATCTGGCTTTTTTACCTGAGCGCGGCGGCATTTCTGCTGCTCCTGACCATCGTGTACCTCAATCACGCCGCCGAGAAGAACAGCTTGATGGACAAACTGCTCTTCAGCACGTTGGTCATCGTGGTGACGTTGGTGGGGCTGACGGGCCAGGGTGTGCTGGTCGGCATCGAGACGGAGTACCAGGAGATCTACACCGCCGCGCTCCAGGAGACGGAGGCGGTGTTGCGCGCCGGACAGCCGCTCACTGCCGCGACGCTGCCGGAGGAGGTCTCGCTGGTGTTGACGCGCGTGGTGGAGCCGGACGCGCCGGATTTCCCCCGCTATGCCCCGCGCTTCGCCCGCGAGCCTCAGCGCGTGGATGCGGCCTATCTCGACACGGGGCGGCTGTGGTGCGAGCGTTCCATCTGCCGCGCCGGCCCCGGCCCAGAACAACGGCATTACATCGCTACGGATACGTGCCTGGAACACGCCGGGCAGTGTTACGTTTTGGGGTTGGACTACTCGCAGTATCGTGCCCGGCTGCACCGCTACGCTATCCCCATTATGCAGATGCTATTGGTGGCCGTGCTGTTAGTATGGCTACTGCTCCCTTACTTCTTCAGCACGGCGCTGATCACGCCGTTGGCGAATCTGCTTCAAGGCGCGCGCGAGGTCAACGCGGGCAACTTCGCTATCCAGGTGCCAGTCCAATACAATGACGAGATCGGGCGCGTGACCGAGACGTTCAACTTTATGCTGGCGACCATCCACCAGGAGCAGGAGCAGTTGGAAGCGCAGGTTGTCGCGCGCACGGCGGAGCTTTCGCAGGCCAACGCGCAACTCCAGGCCGAGATCGTCGAGCGCGCGCAGGCAGAGCAGGCATTGCGCGAGAGCGAGGAGCGTTTCGCTACGGTGATGAACTGTATGCAAGCGATTATGTATGTCGCCGATATGGAAACCTACGAGATTCTCTTCGTCAATGAGTACACGCGCCGGTTGTTTGGGGATGTGGTCGGCCAGACTTGCTGGCAGGTTTTGCAGGCCGGGCAGTCTGGCCCTTGCGATTTTTGCACTAACCCGCATCTGGTGCGGGATGGGCAACCGACCGGGCTATACCTCTGGGAATTCCAGAACACCGTCACCGGGCATTGGTATCAAGTCCAAGATCAGGCCGTGCGGTGGGTGGATGGCCGCCTGGTGCGCGTGGAGATCGCCACCGATATTACCCGCTTGAAAAACACCGAAGCCGCGCTCCGCGAGAATATGCAGCGCTATCGCATGGTCGCAGAAAACGCCAACGACGTGATTTGGACGCTGAATAACGAGTTCCAGTTCACGTATATCAGCCCCTCGATCCAACGGTTGCGCGGGCTGACGCCGGAAGAGGCGATGCAGGAGAGCGTCGAAGCGACGATGACGCCGGAATCCTATCAGTTGGTCGCGCAGCGGATTATGGAGACGTTAGAGGCCGAGGCCCAGGGCCGCTTCGACGTGGTCAGCCAGATGGAAGTGGAACAGTATCATCGGGACGGTTCGACGGTGTGGGTGGAGATCGTCTCGCAGCCGATGCTCGATGAGCACGGGCAGAAAGCCGGGTATATCGGCATCTCGCGCAACATCACCGAGCGCAAACAGATGGAGGACGCGCTGCGGCAAGCCAAAGAGGCCGCCGAGGAGGCGCAGTACGCGGCGGAAGCCGCCAATCGCGCCAAGAGCATTTTCCTGGCGAATATGAGCCACGAGTTGCGCACGCCGCTCAACGCCGTCCTGGGCTTCAGCCAACTGCTCGTCCGCGCCACCAACTTCACCGATGTCCAGCGCCGCAATCTGGAAATCATCAATCGCAGCGGCGAGCATCTGCTCATGCTGATCAACGACATCCTGGAAATCTCCAAAATCGAATCCGGGCGCGTGGAGTTTCGCTCCCAGACCTTCAACCTTTTGGAGATGTTGCGCGGACTGGTGGAGATGTTCCAGTTGCGCGCTACACAACGCGGGCTGACGCTGACGCTGGACTACGCCCCCGACACGTTACCGCACTACATCACGACCGATCTCGGCAAATTGCGCCAGGTGTTGATCAACCTGTTGGGGAACGCGGTCAAGTTCACGTCGGCGGGCCACGTCACATTGCGCGTGCGGCGGGATTCTGCATCAGAGACGCAAGCCAACATAATTGGATTGCACTTCGCGGTAGAAGATACCGGCGTGGGCATCGCGGCGGAAGAATTGGAGCTGTTGTTCCAGCCTTTCGTGCAAACCGCGAGCGGCAAGCAAACTCAACAGGGCAGCGGCCTGGGCCTGACCATCAGCCACAAATACGTGACCATGCTCGGCGGGACGTTGCAGGTGGAGAGTGAGCCGGATGTGGGATCGTGCTTCAGCTTCAGCGTGCCGGTGGAGGTGATACCGGCGCGCGCGCGTCAAGCCGAAGCGGTCTCTCCGGAGAGCGCCGCGGACGCGCCCGCACCGTCCACGTTCCGCATCCTGATTGTGGAAGACAACGTGGATAGCGCCGCGCTTCTGACCCAAATTCTAACGTCCCTGGGATTCAAGGTACAAACGGCGGCGCATGGGGAAGAGGCCGTGACCCGGTGGGAAGCGTGGCGGCCCCATCTCATCTTCATGGACATGCGGATGCCCGTGATGGACGGGCGCGAGGCCACCCGGCGCATCCGCGCGTCCGAGGGCGGGGACGCGGCGATCATCGTCGCCCTGACCGCGCACGCCTTTGAAGAAGACCGCCGGGATTTCCTGGCTATCGGATGTGATGACTTCATCCGCAAGCCCGTCCGCGAGAAGGCCCTTAACAAAGTCCTGCACCGGCATCTGGGCGTGGGGATTCCTGTCGCGCCTCCCGCATCTGCCGAAGCGGCACCCCCGCGCATCGAGGCCCTGCCCGATACGTGGATCGCGCAATTCCGCCAGACGGCCATCAGCGCGGACATCAGCGGCCTGTACGCTTTGCTTGACGAGATCGCCGAAACGTACCCGCATCAGACGCGCGTGTTCCGCGAGTTGACCGACAACTTCGCCTACGCCGAAATCCTCGCGCGCCTGTCACCGCCCTGATCCGGGCGCGTGATCCCTTGCTGCGTTTGACGTTTCGCAATAGCTCGAAAGTCCCTCCCCAGTCAGCCCCGCTCAGAGCGGATCGTCATGCCTCTTACCAGCAGACACCTCAAAATGCCCCTTGCCGGAATCCTTAACATACCCTTAACATACCCTTAACATCACCTTGAAGTTGCGTTAAACCTCAGCGGTTATCCTGGTAGCGTATTCTGTGTTGTAACCCAAGCTGAGGTAAAGTATGCAACCTAAATTCATCGTAGATCGCCTGGTCAAATACGTGCTGTTGGCGTGCGCGCTGGCCTCGATCTGCATCCTGTTGTTGATCGCGCTCTTCACGTTTTGGGAAGGGCGCGCGGCCTTTGTGACCTTTGGCGTGCGCGAGTTCGTGTTCGGCACGGTGTGGCGTCCGGGACAAGGGCAGTACGGCATCCTGGCAATGATCCTCGGCTCGATCCTGGTCACGCTGCTGGCGATGGTGCTCGGCGTGCCGTTCGCGCTCGGCTGCGCCATCTTCCTGGCTGAGGTCGCGCCGGACACAGTCCACGACATAGTCCGCCCGGCGGTCGAGTTGCTGGCGGGCATCCCCTCGGTGGTCTACGGCCTGGTGGGGATGGTCTGGCTCGTCCCCCTCATCCGCCAGATTCCCGTCGAGTTGAATTCCGGCTACGGTCTGCTCGCGGCGGCCCTCGTGCTGGCGGTGATGATCCTGCCGACCATCACCAGCGTCGCCGAGGACGCCATCCGCGCGGTGCCGCAGAGCTACCGCGAGGGCGCGCTGGCCCTGGGCAGCACCGACTGGCAGACGATCTGGCACGTTGTGCTGCCCGCGGCGCGCTCCGGCATCATCGCCGGTATCATCCTGGGCATTGGCCGCGCCCTCGGCGAGACGATGGCGATGATTATGGTCATCGGCAACTCGGTGGTGATGCCCTCCCCGCTGAACCACAATCCCCTGACCCTTTTCCTGCGCCAGGCGCGCACGCTCACGGGCAACATCGCGGTGGAGATCGGCTACGCCACCGGCGTCCACGAGAGCGCGCTGTTCGCTACCGGCGTGGTACTCTTTGGTTTCATTATGGTCGTCAATGTCGTCGCCCGCGCGCTGATGAAACCGCGCGCGGCTTAGGAGCTACCGATGAACGCGGTTAAAACCCTATCCCTGACCCGATCCGATCCCCAACGTCGCTCTAATTTGCAGCGCCGCCATCTCACGCAAAAAGTAGCCTTCGGCGTGCTGTGGCTCTTCGGCCTCGTCGCTATCCTGGCGCTGGTCGGGATCACGCTGTTTGTGTTCATCCAGACCGGCAGCTATCTCTGGACTACGGCAGAGTTCACGGCGGAAGTCGGCACGCTGCCCGGCGCGGTGCGCGCGATGTGGGCCTTCCTCACGCTCCCGCCGCGTGGGGGCCTCCAGGCGCGCGGCGGGATGTCCACCACCATCGTCACCACCCTCTACCTGGTCGGGCTGACCCTCGCCATCGCCACCCCGCTCGGCGTGGGCGCGGGCATCTACCTGGTGGAGTACGCTGGCGAGATGATGGGGTCGAGCGGCTGGCAGGCGCGGCTGATCGCGATCATCCGCTTCGGCGTGGAGACGCTGGCCGGGATTCCGTCCATCATCTTCGGGCTGTTCGGCTACCTGCTCTTCGTCTCGATGCTCGGCTTCGGCTTCTCGATGCTCGCCGCCGCGCTCTCCGGCGCGTGCCTGGTGCTGCCGGTCATCATCCGCACCACCGAGGAGGCGCTGCTGACCGTGCCGCGCGACTACCGCGAAGGCAGTCTGGCCCTGGGCGCGACGCGCTGGCAGACCATCTGGAAGGTGGTGCTGCCCGCCGCGCTGCCCGGCATCATCACCGGGCTGGTGTTGAGTATGGGGCGCATCATCAGCGAGACCGCCGTGTTTTACGTGACGCTTGGCGGGAGCTACCACATGCCGCCCTCGCCGCTGCGCGAACCGCTCCGCTTCCTCACCTCCGGCGGGCGCACGATGGCGCTGCATCTGTACTATCTGGCGAACGACACCGCCGCCTTCGACAAGGCGATGGTCACAGGCGCGGTGCTGATTGTCTGCATCGTGCTGACCAACGCGGCGATCAACTATCTCTCGCGGCGTCTGAACCGCCGCTTGCGAGGTACCACGTGATAGCAACGCCTATCAAACTAGAAGCCCGGAGCTTTTCCCTCCACTATGGGAACTTCAAAGCCCTGGAGGACATCTCCCTCCAAATCCCGGCGCGGCAGGTGACGGCCATCATCGGGCCTTCGGGATGCGGCAAAAGTACATTCCTGCGCAGCTTCAATCGGCTGAATGAGTTGATTCCCGGCGTGCGCGTCGCGGGGGAGATGTTGATGGAGGGCCAAGACCTGTTCGCGCTCGACGTGGTAGAATTAAGGCGCTGTATCGGGATGGTCTTCCAGCGGCCCAACCCCTTCCCCAAGT
>SLSP01000018.1 GCA_007130345.1 Thermoflexales bacterium | reverse complement strand
GCGTATGAGCCATGATGCGTAATTTACGGATTACGCATCACACATTAGCCTTAAGTCTACCGCATTTGAAACACACCCCCCATTTAAAATTGTTGTGTCTAACGAAAGGAGACCCAATGTTTAAGCGTAATATGCGTACCCTTTTCTTCCGATGGCTCCGCGTGAGCTTGATTGTCGCGTTGTTGTGGATGCCGATGACCGGCGTGGTGCGGGCAACCCCGGCTATGTTGAAATCGACGGCAGAGAAATCCGCGGACGAATTCTTGCGTGCGTCGCCCTTGCGGACGCCGCCCCCTCCGGCGGAGTTGCTCGCGGACTTAACGCCGCCCCCTTCACCCGCGCCCCCACTGCTCCCCCAGGCGGAGGTGGAGTTGCGTGAGGGGATGGCCTTGCTGGAATTGGCGCGCCAGCAAGGGCCGGAGGCGGTGTTGGCTTTGCGCGACACGCTACGCGGCCCCGCGCTCGACGCGGCGATGCCCGAAATCCTCGCGGCGCACCGGCAGGTGATGCAGGCTGCTCCGCCACGTCCCGCCACTGCGCCGGTCAGCGCGGCCGAGGAGCTGGCCGCGTTGCAAGCCCTGGATACGTTAGATGCGTCGCGTCGCGCCCGCGCGCTGGCGTTCCACACCGATCCGGCGGAGAACGCACCGGTGGAGTCCTCGCCGGTTCCGCTGCGACGACATACCAATGCGCCGACGGCCAATCTCACTGTGGGCGACGGCTGCACCTACGCGACGATTGCCGCAGCTATCGCGGCCGCCAATTCCGGCGATACGCTGCTCATCGAGGGCGGGCGCACCTTTACCGAGAACCTCACCATCCCCATCAACCTGACGCTGCAAGGCGGCTACGCCGGCTGCGCCAGCGCTTCGACCGTCCGCACGACGATTGACGGTAGTAATGCCAGCTTTCCGGTCATCATCGTGCAGCAGTCGCTTGTCGTCAGTTTGCAAAACCTGAACCTCACCAACGGCAGTACGGGCTTGGAAGGTGGCGGGATTCGCTTCGCTAAAGGCACCGGCACCGGCACGCTGAACCTGAGTAACGTCCACGTCTATGGCAATAGCGCCCAATGGGGCGGCGGCTTGTGGGTCGGTATAGATGCTGAAGTGACAGGCGAGAACGTCCACATCTACAACAACACCGCGACGAACGTCGGCGGCGGCGTGCGGCTCTATGGCGGGCGGGCCACGTTCGAGAACAGCGCTATCTACGACAACGTCGCTCCAAGAGGCGCGGGCGTGGATGCTACGCGGGAAGAGGGCTTTACGCCACGCCTGACTTTGCCGACCAACACCGACATCTACGACAACGTCGCGCTGACCGGCAACGGCTTCGGCGGCGGGGTTTACCTGCGCCAGGGCGTGATTTCGCTGGCCGATTGCTCGGACATCCACAGCAACCACGCGCTCGCGGGCGGCGGCGCGTACCTCATCACCAGCACGCTGACGATTGCCGGGGATTGTTCCGCGATTATGCTCAACACCGCAACCGGCAACGGCGGCGGCGTGTACGCGCAAGGCAGCACGGTCAACGTGCGTGACAGCGCGCAGGTGTACAGTAACACGGCACAAACCGGCGGCGGAGCATACCTGGATAACAGCTCACTGAGAGGTGACAAGGCGCTGATTCATTACAACACGGCGACCGGCGGGCATGGCGGCGGCGTCTTTGCGACTAAAGGTTCACTACTGGCTATGGATTTGGGCAGTTATGCTTGCATCGGGCCGCGTTGTAGCCAGTTGAGTTACAACACGTCCACAAATGCTTACGGCGGCGGGGTCTTCGCCAACTTCAACAGCGAAGTGGATTTGCGACAAACCTTTGTGGAGGGCAACACGGCCGAGTATGGCGGCGGCATTTACGCGCATCAAGGCCAGGTTTACCTGTATAACGTATTGGTGGCCGGCAACAATGCCACCGGCAGTACCGGCGGCGGCATTCGCTTGCTGAATGACGTCACCTTCGAGGGCGCGCACAACACCATCGCCTATAATGACGCCGGGCGCGCGGCCACCGGAAGAGCTATTGACATAGGCGCTTCGACGTTGGCGTTGCGCAATTCGATTGTGTGGGGACACGTCAGCAGCATCAATGCGGCCGGGCAAACAGTCACCTGCTCCAACATCCAGGGCGGTTACACCGGCGCAGACAATCTCAACGTTGACCCGTTGTTTGTCGCTCCCGGCAGCGGCGACTTCCACCTGCAAGCGACCAGCCCCGTCATTGACCGCTGCGCCACCGGCGAGGCGTTTGATTTCGACAACGAGCCGCGTCCGATTGTGCGCGAACGCCCCGCCACGCCCTACGATATGGGCGCGGACGAGTTCAGCGTGCCGCGCGTGGGCATCAATGGCGGTGGCTGTGCCTACGGCACGGTGCGCCAGGCTATCGCGGCGGCGGCGGATGGGGACACGCTCCAGGTGGCGGCGGACACCTTCTTCGAGGCGATAGACATCTCCGAGAAGAACCTGACTATCGGCGGCGGTTATGATACGGATTGCACGACCTACATCACCGGCACGACGATCCTGGATGCCGCGTATCATTCAGGGAGCGCCGTTGATATTTTCAATGTTATAGTGACCTTGCGCAATCTGCGTATCACCGGCGGTGACAGTATCGGCGGCGGGGTGGATGTTGATGCAAGCTCTGGTAATGAAAGCCAGGCCACGCTGGACAATGTTCACATCACTGGCAACACGGGCACGTATGGCGCCGGGCTGTACATTGGGACAAGAGCTGTTGTAACGCTCACCAACAGCACGCGGATTGAGCACAACGCCGCCTCGATTCACGGCGGCGGCGCGCGGGTATGGGGCAAGCTGGTGTTGACCAGTTGGCTCGGCGGGATTACCCATAACACCGCGCCGCACGGCGGCGGGGTCTCTGTGCCAGGCGGCGTGCTGGAAATGCGTCCGGGTCACGTCGGGTACAATCAGGCGACGGCGGCCAGCGGACGCGGCGGCGGCATCCACGTTTATGATGGCGGCGCGATCACTGTGACGCAGTCATCTAACGTCTATCGCAACAGCGCCTACGATGGGGGCGGTATCTACGCCGATGACGCCCGCGTCACCCTGGGGGCCGTCATCCACAGCAACACCGCTGCCAATGATGGCGGCGGCATCTACCTGAACAATGGCAGCACGCTCACCGCCAACAGCACGCGCCTCGGCGATAATTTGCCGGGAAGAGACAATGAGGCCACCACCGGGGCCGGCGGCGGTATCTACGCGCAAGCCAGCCACGTTGAGTTTAACGGCCTAGTCTACAACAACCGCGCGGCCACGCAAGGCGGCGGGATCGCCGCTATGTCCAGCGCTATCACGCTGACTGCCGCCTATGTGGGCGGCACAGGCCAAAACCAAGCCAACACAGTCACGGACTGGGTGTTCGGGGCAGGATTGTACTTTAGCAATACCCACGCGCTGCTTTCGAATACCGTCGTCGCCAGCAACACCTTCTCCAGCGGCGCGGGCTGGGGCGGCGGCATGGTGGCGTGGGAGGGCAGTGTGGTCACGCTGACCGAAGGCAGCCGCATTGAAAATCATTACGCGCCCAACGCGGGATGGTTCGGCGGGGCTGGCGCGGGGCTGTTAGTGTACAGCAGCACGGTCACGCTGGATAACAGCCAGATACTCTCCAACACAGCGGATATCCTCGGCGGCGGTATCTATATGATCGAAGCCAGCACACTCAATGTGCGCAATGGCTCACGCATCGTCAACAACCACGCGCTCAATGACTATGGCGGCGGCGTTGCCGCGATTGGCGCTCCCGTCATCAACATCACGGATGCCACGCTGCGCGACAACACTGCCAGCACCGACGGCGGCGCGATTTACCTCGAGGCGAGCACACTTAATGCCAACAACGCTATCTTCCAGGACAATCAAGCGCAACAACACGGCGGCGCGATAGCTGCTTATGAGGCCACGCTGACCATTGACGCGGACTATGCCGCATGCAATCCCCTCACTGAGCAGTGCAGCGTCTTCTCCGGCAACGTCGCCGATAGCAACGCTGACGATACCGGCGCGGGCGGCGCGATCTATACCAACGACAGTGCATTGAGCATCCACCACACCTATCTGCATCGCAACATGGCCGAGCGCGGCGGCGCGATTTACCAGGTGGGGACGAACGCCCTGGCCGATATCGCCAACACGCTGATGTACAGCAACACCGCCACGGCCAGCTTTGGCGCCGGTATCCGCAGTGAAGGGGGCACGTTCACCGTTACCCACGTCACGTTGGCAAACAACGTCAACGGCGCGGGATATTCGCAGTCCAACACCGAGGGCTATGTGGAGAACAGCATCGCCTGGGGGAACACAGATGGTGGTTTTTGGGCTGGCGGTGGTACGCTCTCCGGAACCTGCAATATCGATCAGAGCAGTATCGTTGGTATAAACGTAGACCCGCAGTTCATGTCACCCGGCGCAGACGAAAACTATCGCTTGCGCGCGGGTTCGCCCGCCATCGATGCCTGCACGACCGGCTTGCCGCTCGACCTGGACAACAAGGCTCGACCCATTGGCGACGGGTACGACATGGGTGCGTATGAAGGGGCAGGAGAGACCTACATCTACCTCCCGTTGGTGCTGCGCAACCTATCACCTTGAGGATGAAGCCATGAGCAAAGCGGGCGATGCGACATCATCGCCCGCTTTTGGTATTCTGCGAGAACGGGGTACAATCTGAGGCAGTAACGGTTAGTCAAGCGAGGCATGAACCTATGAATCCATCCACATCCGAACCCATCACCGCGCATCTGGAAGCCGGCGCGCGCTCGATGGTGCGCGTGGTGCTTGTGGTGGCGCTGGGCATCTACGCCATCCACGTTACGACGGCCCTGCTTTTCCCCTATCCGCTGGATTATGGGGAAGCGCCGCTCGTCGATCAAGCGCTGCGCGTGGCTCAGGGGCAGAACATCTATCGGCCCACCCTCGACGCGCCGCCGTACACCATCACCAATTACCCGCCGCTCTACGTCCTGGCGATGGCGCCGTTTGTGGCGATCTTTGGCCCGAACTTCTGGGCGGGGCGGCTGATTTCGGTAGTCGGCGCGCTGGCGACTGCGCTTTTCCTGGGCGGGACGATTCACGCGCAGACGCGAGACCGTGGCGCTGCGCAGATCACGGCGGCGATGTTCCTGACGTTCCCCTACGTGGCGGAGTGGTCGAAGCTGGCCCGCATCGACCTGCTGGCGCTGGCCTTCAGCGCAGCCGCGCTGTACGTCATCTCGCGCTGGCCCAGGGACGACCGCGCCCTGATGGGGACGGCGGCCCTGCTCCTGGCCGCCATCTACACGCGGCAATCTTACGGATTGGCCGCGCCGCTGGCCGCCTTCGTCTGGACGTGGACGCGACGGGGCTGGCGGCCCGCGCTCAAGCTGGCGGGGATGGTGGGAGGGGCGGGACTCGCGCTCTTCGTGATCCTGAACCTCGCTACCGGCGGCGGCTTCTTCTTTAATGTGGTCACGGCCAACGTCAACCCCTTCAACATCGAGACCGTCGAACGGTACGCCCGCGAGGTGCTCCATCTGGCCCCCATCCTGTTGATCTTCGCCATCTTCCTCATCTTCGTAATCCCCCCACGCGACCGGGGCAAGCTGTCCCAGGCTACCGGCTGGCCGCTGGTGATGCCCTATCTGGCGGGCGCGATCCTTTCGGCAGCGACTATCGGCAAGATCGGCTCCAACGTCAATTATCTGCTGGAACTGTGTGCCGCGCTGGCCCTGGTCGCCGGGACGGTGGTGGCGTGGGGGGGCGCGCTCTGGCGCGAGGATGCCGAGACCGCCCCCGCGTGGCTGCCGCTGCTCGCGCGTGGCGGCGTGCTGGTTTTGCTAGGGATACAGGCCGCGATACTGATGAGCTTCACGCTGCGGCATCCCGTCCAGGGCTTCAAATATCGCGCCTCGACCCCGCGCATTTTACAGGAATTGCGCGAGACGGTGGGCGCGAGTCCCGGCCCGGTGCTGGCCGATGAGTTTATGGGGATGCTGACGCTCAACCGCGAACCGCTCTACATCCAGCCCTTCGAGGTGACGCAACTGGCAAACGCCGGACTATGGGATCAAGCCCCGTTCCTGGAGGCCCTCCGCGCGGAGCAGTTCCCGATGATCCTGCTCCACCACTTCCGGGGCTATCCCGTCTACCAGGAGCGCTGGACGCCGGAGATGCTGGACGCCATCACCACGCACTACGTCGCCAGCAGCTTCGCCGCCGATACCCTCATCTTCCGGCCACGCGGCACGGACGCGGTGGCGGCGGTGGAGCGCGTCTGCGCCGGAGCGCCCTGGTCGCTGCCAAGCGACAGCGCGCTGGGGATGTGGTGGTATAACCAGACCCTCTCGCTGATGGGCGCGGGGTTCGACAACACCGTGCCGGTCTACGCGGTGGCCGATGGCGTTTTGCTCCGGCGCGCGGATTGGCCCGACGCGGTCGCCATCCTCCACGCCGATCCCCTGGAATCCGGCGCGCAAGTGTGGACGTTCTACGGGGGGATGGCCTCGGCGGATGGGGGCGAGAGCTACGTCAGCGCGGCCTTCCCGCCGGGCAGCGCGGATGCGCGCGTGCGACAAGGCGACCTGCTCGGCTATCAGGGGAGCTACCCCCACTTCTGGGTTCACCTGCACTTCGCGGTGCTGCCCGCGCTGCCGGATGGCGAGTTCCCCGCCGCGCTGGTCTGGCGGGATACCGGCGACGACCTGACGCTCCGGCGCGTCTTGCAGATAGCGGATCGGCGCAATCCGGCGGAGTATTTGGGCACCTTCAGCAGCACCGTCGCCGGTGCCGGGGATTGGCTTTCGCCGCGTTGCCAGCAGATAGACGCAAACGCGCGCGGCCTAGCGAGGAGGTTCCGATGAACGAGACCCCCGAACCGCGCGCAGCCGCGTCCCTAAAATGGCTGGCCGTTGGCCTGTGGCTCCTCGCCAGTCTGATGATGGTTTTGACCGTGCAATATGCCGCCGATCTGACCATGATCATTTACGCGGCCTTCTGGGCCAGCGGCGCGACACACGGCACGGAGTACAACATCGCAATTTTTCTGCGTCAAGGTGTGGTGGGGATGATGGCCTTAATTGCCGTCATCGTGATTATTGGCAGCGCGGAGTATACAGTCCGCAACTTCAACACGCCCCAGGCGTGGCGGCTGCTCGCCCACATCCTGGGGACGGCTACCGGCATTCTGCTGCTGGTGATGATGTTCTAACCGTGTGCCAGGGCACGCCCGGCCTCTATATCCAGCATCCACGTCACCTGTCCGGCGGGGGGTTGGACGCGCTGCGCGGGCAAGCGCGCCGCGGTATCGGCCAACACGGTGCGGACAATGGCGGCTTTCTCCGCGCCCTGCACCAGGAAGATGACGTTCCGCGCGGCGTTGAGCGCGGGCAAGGTCAGCGTGACGCGCCAGGCGGGCCGGCCTTCGTACTCGGCGGCGGCGGGGACGGCCCAGCGCGTGGCCTCGGCCAGCGTCTCCGCGCCGGGGAAGAGCGACGCGGTGTGCCCGTCCTTGCCTAGTCCCAACAGCGCCAGATCGAAGCGCGGGGACTCCTCGCCGAAGAAGGCGCGAAGCACGCGCTCATACTCGCGGGCGGCGCGCTCCGGTTCCCCTTCGCCGCGTATCCGGTGGACATTCTCTAGCGGGATAGGCGCGTCCGCCAACAACGTCTCGGCGACCAGGCGGTAGTTGCTGCCGGGCGCGTCGGGCGGGACGCAGCGCTCGTCCGCCCAGAAGAGGTGTATCTGCGCCCAGGGCAACGGTCGCGCCGCGAGCAGTCGGTAGAGCGCGCCGGGCGTCGTCCCGCCGGAGAGGGCCACGCTAAAGCGCCCGCGCGCGGCCATGGCCTCGCCCACAAGCGCGGCAAAGCGCCGGGCAGCCGCCTCGGCCAGAGTCGGCGCGTCAGTAAGAATAACCATCTCAGCGTTCAACGGTGTTCCCCGCATCCTACCCCCCAAGCGCGCCCTTGCGCACTGAGCACATCATCCGCTTCTTCCGGCCCCCACGTCCCCGGCGCGTAGGTCGCCAGCGGTGGCGCGTCTGGCCCGGCCCAGGTCGCCAGGATGGGATCGATGATGCCCCACGCCAATTCGATTTCGTCGGCGC